>NZ_SGSX01000010.1:0-177683 GCF_004209355.1 Acinetobacter sp. WCHAc060025
ACGAAGTTCTGAAAAATGAATCAAGAACAATAATCTTTCTTTTGATCTTTAATGAGTGATAAAGCTGCATTCCAAGCAGCATGAATAATAGGTTCCGCAGCATCACTTTCAAATTGTTTTAGCGTATATTCACACACTTCTTTATTTGGGTAATGCAATTTAGTACTACTCATTGCTTTGATTTGAATCTGGCAAGCTCGCTCCAAAAAATAAATCTCATGAAATGCTCGTGCGATTGAGTCCCCTGTCGCCAACAACCCGTGATTACGCAAAATCATACAACGATGTGTGCCTAAATCATTCACCAATCGCTCACGCTCTTCGGTAGAAAATGCAATCCCCTCATACTCATGGTACGCGATATTATTATAAAACTTGAGCGCATGTTGTGATAAAGGGAGTAAACCTTTCTCCTGAGCAGAAACTGCAATCCCATCTGCGGTATGAGTATGTATTACACAGTGAATATTTTCATTCGCATGATGCAATGCAGAATGAATCACAAAACCTGCGACATTGACCATTTTCCCTTGATCATAGTCTGCAACGATCTTTCCTTCATGATCAATTTTAACCAAATCTGATGCTGTCATCTGATCAAAAGTTACACCATAACAATTAATCAAAAAATGATTGGGTTCATCCGGAACACGCAGACTAATGTGTGTATCAATTAAATCCGTCATTTTATAATAAGCAATCAAACGATACAGTGCAGCCAACTGACAACGCGCGTTCCATTCCGATTTGTGAATGTGCTTTGGTCTTTTCACTCTAAATCCTTTTATTTTCGAATTTTATCAATCTATATTTAACGTGAGATTAGAAAATAAACAAGCAATTGCTACTTAAAGTGCATTTAAAAAACGGTCTATAATGATGTTTGATTAATTTAAATAAAAATCCAAATCAATTGATCAAAATTGGTTTGGATCAAATAAAGCATTTTTTTGTTATTTCAAACCGACTTAATTCATTAGTATCTTCACTTAACCTTATGATAAAAAATAAATTTTTGTTTTAAAAAAATTTTCAATCAATTAAATACTTAGCTGATATAAAAGTTTCTTACCCTTAAAAGTTATATCTTTAATAAAAATAATATCCTTATTATCTAAATAAGAAATTGCATCATCAATTTCAATATAGTTTTCATCAATTAGCCATGAAATATCTAAATCATTTAAATCTACCATGCCAATTAAAAAAATGGCTTGATTCTTATTTTGTCGATTTTGAATATTTTTTAAAGTTTCGCGTATCTTATTTAAATCTTTCATTCTTAGATCTCATCGTGTTTATAGTATCTATTATATTTAAGATAGAGATGAAAACTAGGCTGAAAAACACCGAACACGACAAATAATGACGTACTAGGCACAGTTAATCAGCACATAAAACTAAAAAAGTGACTACAAAAAATATAATCAACGTGAATCATCAAAGAATAATATTAAGATAAAACCATGAAATAGAAATATTTAGCGCATCGGTTTTAAGTTGTAGGTCACAACACCCCAGATCTCAAACTCTTGCCCTTCTTCTATATAAATATTTTTAAAATCAGGATTTTCAGCTTTGAGCCATACTTTTGGTGGATCAAACTGTTTATCGATCATCAAACGTTTCACCGTAAAATCATTGTCTATTCGTGCAATGATAATATCGCCAGATTTTGCAGAAATACTCCGATCAACAACCAAAGGATCTTCAATATCAATGCCTACATCTAGCATAGACAACGAATTGGCTTTGACAATAAATGTTGAGTTTTCATTGCGAATTAAATATTCATTCATGTCCAAAGACTGTTCTATCGTATCTTGAACAGCAACTGGCATCCCTGCTGCAACACGCTCTGTTGCTAAGGGAATTTGATAAATTTTATCATTTTTTGCTTGTACAGTTTGAATATTCAATGAGGTAGACAAGTCACTCTGTTGTGCATTTTTGAAATTTTTGAGTAACCAATTTTTGATAAAATCAGCTTGAGATTCAGGTACACGAATAACTTTCGTCGGCTCATTGAACTGCGCCTTTCGCCCTGCATTTGCCCTAGCACCTCCATGCTCAAACTCCACTTTTTTAGTCATTTTTTATCCTGTATGCTATATAAAACCAGTAAAATCAATATAACTCGAAAAAGTTACAAATTCAAGTTGACGTAAATTTATTTTTGCATAACAATAACGCTATCGATCAGTTTTGAACCATCTTGTTGTACATGGAAGTCAGAAGATATTCAATATACTTATCATAAATCAATAACTTAGAATGAAAAATCCAACTAAAATTTTCTACTAATGTATTGATCTCTATGAATAAGTTCTCTGGTCACAATATGCACTTAATTGAATGATTTTCTATGTGGAGACATAAAAATGGCGACTCAACGTGATGCAATTCTTGGTTATGCAGATGAACAACATGCGTACTATATCCGCCTGATCGAAAACAATAACGTCCTAGGCAGTCAGTATGGTTTGTTCTGTGAAAATACCAACAGCGACGATGCTGAAAGTATTATGACTACCTTGTTTTTAAAGAAATCCTTTTGGCTAAATGGCTCTGAATTTAACGATATTGTAAAAGGCTTAGAACCATTAGCACTTTAATTTAATGAATGAATTTTGTGTCAAAATAGAAGTTAACATGTCTATCTTCAATAGCTAAACTCAAATGAATACCTACAAATGTCGTTGCGTAACTTACAACACAACGACTATTTGAGTATGAAAAAATAAGTTGATATAGCCTTAGAAGTCTTGCCTAGCAGAATCATTCATAGACTATTGTTTAAACAATATTGCAAAAAATAAAAAAATACCTATTATTACAAAGTGTTTTTTATACTACTTTATTAAAATTTAGGGTCAATCATGAAAATTAAAGCACTTTCTTTTGCAGTTTTATCATCACTATTACTCACGGCATGTGGCGGTGGAGGTTCAGATTCATCTAATACGAATGTGAATGGAACTCCAGACAATAATAATCCCACAGATAATGGACAAAATCCGAGTACCACTTCTGACCAATCATGGTCTAGCTTTTTTATTGATCAAATCTATTCTGATTCAGATGATGGCGTTTTAGGTTCTGACGAAGACCACATTACTATTAAAGATGGTAAATACTATGCAAAGAATACCAATACCCTAAATGAAGATGATTTAGGTCATAGCATTATCATTACTCAGAATGGTGTGTATGAAGATGGCGATGTACATGCTGAATACGGCACCTATATTGGTACTGCAAAAATTGATAATAACAAATGGACGCTTACACCATATTCAAAAACTAATTCATCAGGACTACAATTTATTCATAGTTACAAATCAATTGATATTAGTGGTAAGCCATTTAATGAAGTCATTAATCCACAAGATGCATGGGCAATTAGAAATAATTTAACTAACACATATCCAATCAGTAATACATTAAAACGCTTCTATACGACAAATAATGCAACTCGATTTCCAGAAGGTTCAACCTGTTTACGACTTGATACAATTGAAAACACTCAAGAATACATTGAACTTCAGTTAGACACTGAAAATGATAAAAATGTACAAAAAATTTGGGAAAGAGAAGCTGCTAAAACGAGCGATACAGATAAAAAAATATTTAAAGACACAGTTGCATATATTACTTATCAATATGAAGACGCTGATACTTATGCACAATATCAGAGCAAATTTTTCTCAGGAAATTATTACTCTAAAGGTTTAGAGTTTAGCCTTGCAGAATTCATTGATGATTTAAAGCAAGATGCAAATAATTATACTGGACAAAATAAAGAAATTGCCGATGACTATATAGATGCTTATAAAAACACATGTTTATTATTTAATGAAACTGCATCAAAAGCAATTCGTACTACAATCAGTAATTTCAAATAATTTTTAAATCAAATGACTATAAATCTCTAGGTATTTCATACCTAGAGATTTATATTAAACAACAATATTTTCCCTACGGTAATTTCTACAAATCAACCATCTTTAATTCAATTCTGTTAATTAAATAAATTACCAATACTTAACAATAACATAATTTTACAAAATCAAATTCACTCATAATTCCGTGTTTAAATTTAGAGCAACTTAACAACAATAAACTTTAACTAGAAAAAAATTAATGGAAATGAAAAAATCTTCCTTATTCTTTATTTTTTCTTTATTTTAGCTAAAACAAAATAATGTGACACCCATCACATTAATATTGTGTTCTCAAAATTCTAGTGTATTTTTTATTACGAGAATTACATCACACTATTAAAATAATTGGTGACACCATGAATGTTAAAATATTATCTTCCATCATCGTATCTTGTTTAACACTTACAGCTTGTGGCGGTGGTGGAGGTTCAGGATCCAACAATCCAAACAATGATAATCAAAACTTAGCTGCTAACCAAGCGCAAGCTTCTATAGAACCGCAACAAGCACCTGTAAATACAACTCCACAAAACAATAATGGAACATGGAGCAACTATACAGCGACTGGTTTTGATAGTGTTAGTTTTCAAAAAGAAACTTTGACCATTGAAAATGGAAACGTATATAACCAAATAATAAATACAGCTGAATCATTATACAAACCATTAGATCCATTATATTTTAGCCCAATGGGTATTTATCATAACAATCAAACTTCGACAAAATATGGCACTCAAATTGGCAATATTTTAAAGAAATCTGATACAGAAATTACGTATACACCATATACAACTCAGTTAAATACAGCTGATTTATTTTTCACAAAAAAGATTAGAACCATAGATATATCAGGACAAAAAGTACTCAATAATGTATTTAATGAACAATTCAATATCATGACCAGTTATCAAGATTGGAAATGGGTCAATAGTATAGTTGGTACAGCCATGTACAATTGGTTCAAAAGGCAAAATGAAACCACCTTTCCAGCTGGATCGAAGTGTTTTAGCGTCATTACTGAAGAATCTAATATTCCATTTATTCGCACAGATATTAGTTTGCTAAGCCAAACATCTACATATGAATATGATATTGAAAGTTGGAGTGAATTAAAAAACTCACCAACATCTTTCATCGTGAATATGTTCAATATCACAGGCTTTTTTGAAAAAGATAATAACTATATATCAGACTACGGTATTATTGAGTATAACGGCGTTCGCCGCTTTGTTGAGTATTTTAGAGGTGGAATCTATTATAATATTAATGACAAAATTAACAGTCTTGAGAGCATTGTTGAATCTTTTGATGAAGATGAAAAAGTAAAATTCAAAAAAGATCTAGAGCATTTAAAATACAATAATTGTGAATTTTATAATGAGGTTGCTTCAGAAACAATCGAAAGCAATTATTTGAAATTTTAAACACACAGTGTAAAGGTCAGATTAAATTTCTCAATCTGACCTTTTTAATATCACGCTTGCCAGCTAAATCTGCCTGTTTATTCACAGCAATTTTACCGATATTTCCCAAAAACTTTCCAAACGTCATTATCCGCGAGTGGATCACTATAACTATCATTGCGTTGTTTACGTGGCTTATCTCGTGCATCAACCAATTCAAAATCTTTTTCTGTACTTAAAATCAAACCATTCACATAAAAACGAGTACGGGTATATTCACTCGCACCATGTTGAAAAATATAAGTTCTTAAATCAATAAATTCACGATGCGCAACCAATGCAGCTGTATCATCACTATTCAGCCAATGGGTCATTTTCAAAATTTGTTCAGGTTCAAATTGACCACACTTTTCAATCAGTGATGCAATTCCACGAAACGTTTTCGACTCTTTTGCCCGTGTTTTATTGATACGAATACGATCTACATGAAAAAAGAACAATGGTAAATTTAAATGGCTCGGTAGCTGAATCGCATCCAAGACTTCGTCTTCCATAAAAGGTTGAAACAATTCTTGCGCCCTTTCAATCAGACCTATCCATTGTCGATAATAAGTATCTACCTCTGATTTTGAACCATAATAAATCGGTAAACCTTCAACATGGGCTAAATTTGCAGGCGGCCAAATATTTTGTCGTAATAAAGCAATATCACTTTTTAGACTTTGTATGGCAATCGCATCCTGCATGATTTACTCCTTAAGTAATTATAATGCTTAGGCTATTTTGAGTATGCTATAGTCAACGTATTGAAACAACATCTCTTTAAGGAAATATGATGTCTAATAATGATGATTTATATGAAGATAGTGAAAATGCTGAAGCTGAAGATCAATTTTTCGAGCGTGCAGATGAATTCATTGCTGTAGCGAATAACTTTGCTGATTCTACTCATCAAGTGACACATTTGACTGCTGAACCTGGAAAAGTAAGTGCATCATTCATGTTTGCAAATGCACGTTATAGTGTCTGGAATGCAGCGTGTTCATATCGTGAAGCTTCTGATTTTATCAAAGATCGCCAAGTCATTTTAGATTATTACATGGAACAATTTAAAAGCATGCTGGAAAATAATCTGGATGAATATGCGGATAATTTTGAAACATATTTCCCAAAAACGGAAGATGATGAGGACGTAAAGCAGTCTTTTAGTTAATGGATTGTCAGGCATAGATTGCCTATAATACCCAACCAATGAAATACGCTATGTGGAAAAGTCATGTCTCAAAAAATCGATGCTACTGATGTCACCGAAGAAGAAGCTTTAAATGCTGTTTTTTTTGAGCGTGCTGATGAATTTATCAAACAAGCCAACGAATTTTGCCGTCCACCAAAAGGGCAACAGCCAAACCCTGAAGAATTACGTGGTCAAGTCAGTGCCGCGATGTTATTTGCAACTGCACGTTTTAATACTTGGGTTGCTGCTAACACCTTTAAAGATGGCGATGAAATGCGTGATGCCAAAGAACAAGTGATGTCTTATGTATTACAGCAATTTCAAATGATGCTTGAAGATAACTACGACGAATATTGTGAACAGTTTGAAAACTATTTACGTTTCCGTAAAAATGAAGATTTTCATACTCACAAGCATGATCACGATGACCATAAACACTGATTGATTTAAATCAAAGTCATAGTTTTAAAATACGCGCTGTCTGAATAAGATCGCGCGTATTTTTATTTCAATATAAATAACTGATGTTACGTACTTTAAAAACAATTCACCTTTAAAACTGATTTAGAAGATACTCGGCGGAGTCTTACATCTAAACTTTTAATTTCAGGGTTAGCCTGCGGCTCGCCCTACTTTTTTTTCGGAAAAAGTAGGCAAAACCATTGTCATCCGCAAAACTCGTCAACTACCATCTTTTAATTGATATATCACAGAAACATTAACTTATAAATGTAGTCCTGCCTCAAACACGTTGCGGATGACGTTACCGCGTATCCAATTTTATTCAGAAGCAAAAATGTTCTGATGTCACTATGTAACATCAGTAAAAAAGATAATGCATAAAATTTAACAACTCACTACATTCACAATTTATAAAAATAAGGTATTGTATTTAATTGATAAGAAATAACAATTTGGACGTTATATGCAAAAATTAGACTTCGCCATTATTGACCCACATATTCATCAATGGGATCCCTACAATACCCCACATGCAGCCGCACTTGCGGTCAAACTTTTAGGTAAACGTCCTTATCTATTGGATAAAATGGTTCGTTTAGTCAAATCTAAAGATTTGATTGAAACCATTGGGTTGACCTCGCATATTACTCGCCCTTATTTACCTCAAGATTATAAAAATGATCTTGGACAATATCATGTGGAGCAAGTGGTTCATATCGAAGCCAGTTGGGCGAAACATAAAGGTAAAGGTGTTGTAGGAGAAACAGAATTTATTGAATCACTTCCGTTTGGTGAAGACACAGTAAAACTCGGTGGGATTGTTGCAACAGCTGATCCTTGTGACAGTAATTTTAAAAAGATCCTCAAATTACATCAAAAAGCCTCACCGCATTTGCGTGGTATACGTCGGATGGCTTCATATCATGAAGATAAAGGCATTCACAATTGGACAGAAAACCCAAGTTTATATACCGATAAAAAATTTCTAAAAGGTTTTGAGCAACTCGCACAACACAATCTCAACTTTGATGCATGGGTCTATTCACAACAAATTCCAGATGTGATTGCGCTAGCAAAAAGATTTCCTGAAACATCCATTGTGTTAGATCATTTGGGTACGCCAGCAGGATTATTTGGAAAAGTGGGGCAAAATACTGGGCTCACTCAAACGGCGCGTGAAAATATTTTTTACCAATGGCAAGACTATATTGCTGAATTATCGACATGTCCGAATGTCTATACGAAAATGTCAGGCTTATTTATGCCAGTTTTGGGGCATCAATTTTATAAAAAGAAACAATTGGCTTCAAAACAGCAAATTATTGACCTTGTTTCTCCACTGATTTTGCATGCCTTAGAAAGTTTTGGGACATATCGTGTCATGTTTGCCTCAAACTTTCCTATGGATCGTGTCAATACCAGTCTGGTCAATATCATTGATGCCTTTAGTGATATTGTGCAGCAATATGATGAAATGGCTTTAGAAAAAGTATTCCATCATAATGCCAAACAGTTCTATCGCTTATAATTTATTTTCAATAAGTTAAGCGCACAAAACTTAACTTATTGTATTTTTAATATGAGCTTTGTTTTTAAAAATAAATGCTTAAAGTTAGCATATAATTTCTGTATACATTTACACCGCTAAATCTTCTGCAAATTGTAGAAGTTTCTGCAAACCAATGGATGCCCCACCACACACGATCACCAAAACATTTGCAGTAGGTTCAAAGTCAATCTTCTGATCATACAACACCGATAATGTCGCTCCACAAGCAGGTTCAACCAAGGTTCTATGATCGTCCAAAAAGTTAAAACATGCCGAAAGTGCTTCTTGATCTGAAACAGTTAAACCCACGATTTGCTCATTTTGAGAAATATGAAAAGCATTTGCGCAGACTTGTTTTGCAGCTAGCGTCGTGGCAATGCCTGTGACCTGATTGAGTTGAATATGTTGTTTGGCTTTCATCGCGGTATTCAGTGATGCTGTTCCCTCAGTTTCAACCGCATAAATTGGCACATCTAATCCATGTTTTTTTAAACCTTGGCTAATGCCAGACAATAAACTCCCACCACCGACTGATAAAATCACAGCATCAGGTTGGACACCATCTTCGATTACTTCATCTATGATTTTAGCAACGCCTTCCCACAAATATGGATGATCAAAAGGATGAATATAAATTGCTTCTGAATTGACAAAGCTTAAGGCAAGATCATTTGCGTCCACCCAAGAATCGCCATGCACAATTACCTCAGCATTTTCTTGTCGCATCAAATCAATGGCTTGTTGCGATGTCGTTTTAGGGACAACTACTGTGACAGGAATCTTGAGCATATTGCCCATATACGCAACTGAAATTCCTGCATTCCCGCCCGATGAACTAATAAACTTTTTTGCACCTTGCTGAGCATACTTTTGACATGCTTGACCAATACTTCTTTCTTTGAAAGAACCTGTGACTTGTGCAGATTCCATTTTCAGCCAAATATTACAACTGTTTAAATCACTCAGTTTTTTCGAACGGATCAGTGGTGTTTTCATTGTTTTATTTCATATCATAGAATGATCGAAAGCTGATCTTAATCCAATTTTGCTGTCTTTAAATCAAAAATCAGTAACTTTATACAAACTGCGCTAAAAAATTTTCAATTGCAAATTGAGCAATCTCTGCATCCTGAAAAGATTTCACACCTGAAACACCTACAGCACCAATCAATTGTCCGTCATACAAAATCGGTTCACCACCTTCCAACATACCTGAAAAAGTATCCATAGTGAGAAAACCCATTTGACCATTTTTAATCAAATTTTCAAACACAGCTGATGGACGACGACTGATCGCAGAACATCTGGCTTTTTCTACAGCCAAATTTGCAGTCATGGGCGAAGCCCCATCCATACGCTTCATCGCTAATAAATTGCCTGTTTCATCGACAATACAAATACTGACATTAAACGCATGATCTACAGCATATTGATGCGCCTGATTTAACAAAAATTCAGCATCAGATAGCGTTAAATAATGTTTGGTTTGCATTCTCAAAATCCTATTTGCAATAAAAAAGCCCGTAGCGAACTACGAGCTCATTTTAAATGGAGTGATGATCAAAATCAGTAGACTTTTATTTCATTTCCGCAAAAACTTCTTTTGCCATATCAATGGTGAACTGAATATCTTCATCACTATGGGCAGCCGAAATGAAGCCTGCTTCAAATGCAGATGGTGCAAGGTTTACACCACGTTGCAACATACCGTGGAAGAATTTACGGAATGCGTCAACATCACATTTCAAGATATGGTCGAAACTGGTAATTTCAGTTTGATCTGTAAAATAAATCCCAAACAAACCACCCGCTTGTTGCGTGAAAAATGGAATACCCGCTTCATCTGCAGCAGCTTGTAAACCTTTTAGCAATTTATCTAATGTTGCTGATAAATCTGTATAAAAGTTAGGTTGACGCAAGGTTTCAAACATTTTGATCCCTGCACGCATTGCCAATGGATTACCCGACAAAGTCCCTGCTTGGTATACACCACCTAAAGGCGCGATACATTCCATAATTTCACGTTTACCACCAAATGCACCGACTGGAAGCCCTGCACCGATGATTTTACCTAATGTAGTCAAATCAGGTTTTACATTGTAATACGCTTGCGCACCGCCCAATGCAACACGGAAACCTGTCATCACTTCATCAATAATAAACACTGATTTATATTGATCACATTGCTCACGAATTGTTTCTAAAAAACCTTGGATTGGTTTTACAAGGTTCATATTGCCAGCAACAGGTTCAACAATCACACCTGCAATTTCATTACCAAACTTAGCAAAACATGCTTTTACAGCGTCAATATCGTTATATGGCAAAGTTAATGTATGCTTCGCAAAATCCGCAGGTACACCTTTAGAGGTTGGCTCGCCCATGGTCAACATGCCTGAACCTGCTTTGACTAAAAGTGAATCTGAATGACCGTGATAACAGCCTTCAAATTTCACGATCATGTCACGACCAGTATAACCACGTGCCAAACGAATCGCGGTCATGGTTGCTTCAGTACCTGAGTTGGTCATACGAACCAATTCAATAGAGGGTACAATTTCACAGATAATGTCCGCTAAAGTGGTTTCGTGAACTGTTGGCGCACCAAAACTCAAGCCATCCACTGCTGCTTCTTGAACTGCTTTGATAATTTCAGGATGTGCATGACCTAAGATCATTGGTCCCCAAGAACCGACATAGTCGACATAGCGTTTACCATCGACATCGTATAAATAAGCCCCTTTGGCTTTTTCGATAAATACTGGCGTACCACCCACACCATTAAACGCACGTACAGGTGAATTCACACCACCTGGAATATGTTTGCTGGCTTGTTTAAACAATTGCTCTTGCTTTGGAGATAAGCTCATAAATTTACCCTTTCTAAAATTCAACCAAAAACTTTAATACTATTACGATAATACCCAATACATATTTATGCTGTAGTATCAAAAAGCGCAGACCATTCATCCAAACGTTCAGGAATGGCATTCATTG
Organism: Acinetobacter sp. WCHAc060025; assembly: GCF_004209355.1. Taxonomy (NCBI): domain Bacteria; kingdom Pseudomonadati; phylum Pseudomonadota; class Gammaproteobacteria; order Moraxellales; family Moraxellaceae; genus Acinetobacter; species Acinetobacter sp. WCHAc060025. The sequence continues at coordinate 11,590 of NZ_SGSX01000010.1, forward strand.
GACGACCTAATATATCACTAATCACAGCACAATAATCTGCACCCGACTCAATCACAATTTTTGAATTTTCAACAGTTAAGCCACCAATTGCACAAATCGGTACGTTAAGTTGAGCTTTGGCTTGTTTTAAAGTTTCTAAACCAATATTCCCTGCTTCTGGTTTAGTATCTGTTGCATAGATTGCACCAAACGCCACGTAATTTGCACCATCTGCAATCGCTTGTTCAGCCAATTCCAAAGAATTATTACAACTACATCCAATCAAAACATTATTTGGTAATTGTGCTACAGCTTCAACAATAGAGCCATCACCTTGTCCTAAGTGTACACCAACGCCATATTTGACTGCCATTTCAAGATCATCGTTAATTACGAATGGCACGCCATATTCTGCACACATGGCTTTCATATATTCCACTTCGTAAATTTGATCTTCTTTTGCGACTTTTTTACGACGATATTGCAACACAGCGATGCCGCCATTTGCCATTGCCCCTTCCAATTTTGCCAGTAATAATTCTAAAGGGTCATCGTTGGTGATGAGGTAAAGACCGCGCATAGTATCATCCAAAAATTTTAATGTGGATTGATTATAGCTGAGAATCGTAGCGACTTTTTAGAATCTTAGCTGTGTATTTGAGCTGTACTATGATGAACTTGGAATAGTAACCTACATCGACGTCAAAATCTGTCAGCGAAATTCAAAAATCTAATCTAATATTCACGTGTGACCTGCTTATCAATGAATTAGCCGATTAAAGAAAGATTTCTTTTCGCATGTTCTTCCAACAAATCTCTAAAATATTCAGTTTGATACAAAGGCTTCATCTGATAAAAATGCTTTAAAACCTCTGCCCTTTTTATCTTATACATTTCAGACTCAACCCATGAATATTCTTGTTGAATCTGTTGTTCATATTCAGCAAAACGTTGTGGTGAACTACCTAAAATTGCGAGGTCTATATCCAGTAAATAATTTAAATCATGATCTTTTGAGGGTTGATGTTTCTTTGTGGCAATAATCCATTGCGCAACTTTTTCTAGCTTTTCTTTTTTAAGTATACCCACGCAATGCTTTTGCATGAGTTTTGTACTTTGTTCTTCATTGTCTGAGGCTTGGGGATTGTAAACCACATCATGAAACCAAATTGCCAATTCAATAGCGATTGGATCTTCTAATCGGTCTTTAATTTGGTGAAATAATTCAAGACATTCAATAATATGCTGATGTGTATGATAATAATTTTGTGAATAAGAGAATGAAAGTATCGAAAATAATGATTCAGACTGGTTCTTAGGAATATTTAATTCAGCTGAGAATTGCGCCCAATATTGCAGAAATTGATCGGTAAAATTTTGCATTGAACACAATCCTTATTTATTTTAATTCATTTAGTTAAGCCACTTGCTCATCACGTTTAAACACCAATTCACCTTGAATTGAGCTTTCCGCATCAAAATAATAACCATCAGTATTAAATGATTTTAAATCATCTAACTTTTCCAATTTATTTTGAATGATATAACGTGCCATTAAACCACGCGCTTTTTTGGCATAGAAACTGATGACTTTATATTTGCCATTTTTCTGATCCAAGAATACAGGTTTGATCATTTCTGCATTAATTTTGGCTTCTTTGACTGACTTATAATATTCATCAGACGCAATATTCACCAGTACTTTTGAACCCGCTTGTTCTAAATCTTGGTTAATTAAATTGGTAATTCGATCTTCCCAAAAATCATAAAGATTTGTACCACGATCATTTTTCAGACGAATACCCATTTCCAAACGATACGGCATCATCAAATCTAATGGACGTAATAAACCATACAATCCTGACAAACTACGCAAATGATTTTGGGCGAATTGCAAATCATCTTCAGACAGACTATACGCATCTAAACCCGTATAAACATCGCCTTTAAAGGCAAAAATCGCCTGACGTGCATTGGCAAAACTAAAATCAGCATTCCAGTCACGAAAACGTTCCACATTCAGATTGGCAATTTTTTCGCTCACCATCATCAATTTTGCAATTTCTGACGCTGAAAGTTTACGACTTAGGTCTATAAGCTGTTGAGATTGGTCGAGTAGTCTTGGTAAAGTATGTATATCAGTCGGAAGTGCAGTTTCGTAATCGAGCGTCTTAGCAGGGGAAATTAAGGCGAGCATGGTTTTCCTGATCAAAAAATAACTAATCAAACTATAACAGTCGGATTATTTTAAATCCAATTCGTGTTTTCTGTGAACAAAATCGCTAAACTATATCACTTCCCTGCTCTGATCGTTTAAATTATGTCCGAACAAATGTTCATTCAAGGCGTGGTCGGCAAAATCGAAGTATTTGTTGATTACCCTGTAGGCGAAGTAAAAGGATTTGCTGTCGTTAGTCACCCCCATCCATTACAAGGTGGTACTCCTCAACATAAAGTTCCAGCTTTACTCGCACAAATCCTGAATGAACAGGGTTGTATCGTTTATCGTCCAAGTTTCCGTGGCTCAGGTCAAAGTGAAGGTGTTCACGATGAAGGCTTTGGCGAAACTGACGATATTTTAACTGTCATCAAACATGTTCGGCAATTACACAAAAGTCTACCTTTCTATGTCGGTGGATTCAGTTTTGGCGCGCATGTCATGGCGAAAGCCTATTATCACTTGCCTGATGAAATTAAACCGAAACAAGTGATCTTATGTGGCTTACCCACAGCGACTGTCGATGGTGTTCGTCATTATGAAACCCCTGCAATCAAAGGGGATATTTTGTTTGTACATGGCGAAGCTGATCCAACGACTAAACTGTGTGATGTGTTGGAATGGGCGAAACCACAACGTCATATCATCACAGTGTTACCAGGTGCAAATCACTTCTTTACCGGTTATTTGAAACAATTGCGTATCGCAATCTCTCGTTTTCTTTTGGTGCCTTAAATTCAAGGTTTAACCAATATCCGCCCACGTTAAACCAAACTTCGCCAAATACTTTTTGACCCGATCTGAGTCATTGGTACTTTGGCGTTGTTCACGGGAAATGGCAAATAAACGTCTGCCTGCATCTGCCATTGATTTTGACTGCTGACAAACACTAATCACCCCCTCAAGCTGAATTCGATCAAATTCATCGATTTCCGCCAACTGTTCTGTACTGAATAATGTGGTTAAATTGGAGACTTTTTCAGGTTCAGTCTTCAATTGCCATAAGCGTTGTAGGCGTTTTATCTCTGCTTCAACCTCAAGTAAACCAATTCGTTCGCCATTCGCCAAAGTCGCCATTCGGGTTACACTTGCGGTTAAATCACGAAAATTACCCTGCCACGTCGCTTCTGAAGATTGCGAAAAATTTAAATATTTTTCCAAAGCATCACTATGAAAACGCAATTGGCGCTGTTGTTGCATGGCAAAACGCTGTAACTCAAACTCAATATTTGGGGCTATATCTTCACGGCGATGTTTTAAATCAGGCAAAAAGAAAGTCCAAGTATTTAAACGTGCCCACAAATCTTCCCGAAAACGTCCCGCCTGCACTTCTGTTCGTAAATCCTTATTGGTTCCTGCAATCAGTTGAAAATCCGCCTGAACTTCTTTGTCTGCGCCAACAGGAAAAAAGGATTTATCTTCCAAAGCCTTGAGTAACATGGCTTGTTCATCGAGCCCCAATTCGCCAATTTCATCTAAAAATAAAATCCCGCCATCGGCACTTTTTAAGTAGCCTGTACGGGCATTGGCTGCACCTGTAAATGAACCTTTGATATGTCCAAACAACGCTGACATTGCGCCATCACCGCATAAAGTCGCACAATTCACATCGACCAAACGTCCTTCTAAATGAAATTTCTCTTTTTTCAGTTGATAAATTTGTTTGGCTAAATGTGATTTCCCCACCCCTGTTGCACCCATAATTAAAATTGGCGCTGTGGAACGTGTTGCAACCAACTCAACTTCTTGAATCAGTTGATTAAAGTTTTTATTTTTCGTGGCAATATTGGCTTTGAGTTGTTGCCAATTGGCAGATTGTTCATTTTCAAAACGCTGTGTTAAAGCTGCATAACGGGATAAATCCAAATCAATAATGCGATATTCACCTTCGGGCTGTTGCTTACCTGCGGGCGAACTTTGAATCAATTTAGCAGGTAAATAATGTGCATCAATCAGTAAATACCAACAAATTTGTGCAACATGTGTACCTGTGGTGATATGCAGATAGTAATTATTTTTTTCTGTATCAAATGGATAGGATTTTACAAAGTCATACAATGCGCCATACATATCGGAAAAATCCCACGGATCACGAATATTGACTTGATGGCCCTTAATTTGTGTATGTGGTGAAATCTGCGAAGCATCACGTTGTAAATGCTCAATCAAACTCAGACTACGACGATCATGCAGTAAAACCAATTCATCAACCAATAAGTCTTCGTGCATCAATAGACTTAAAGTTGGTCGCCAACGTTGCCAACGCTCCTCTTTTTTACCTTGATCAAGCGTTGAACCAACAAAGCCAATGACGATCGTTTTTTTAGGTTTTTGCATATTTTCTATAAAATTTTATAGTTTCAATCGTTTTAATATAGCCAATCCTATTTAAAAAAAATTTTATTTGCAACTTTGTGAGTTTAATTCTCCTAATTTTCTCCATGATTTTCTTGATCTTTAGCCACACACCAATGTTTTAAATCCTGAATGATCTTCTGATCTAGCTTTAAATTTTGTGTTAATAATTCAAAATACTCTCCACGATCTTCAGCTGACAAATACTCTAAAACCTCATGTAAAACAATCTCTAAACTTTGCCATTGCTGAGCATTCGGTTGCCATTTTGCCCATTCACTCAATTGCAAAAATGTCTTTAAAATTTTACCATTAAGCCAACATTCGTCTTCAGCTTGCTGACTTAGAGATTCAATCCATTGCCACAATATCGGTTGATAATGATTTGCCAATTGTGGATAGGCTTCTAAATATACACTTAGATTTTTAATGGCATCTTGATCATTTTCTAAAATTGCTTCATTTAATAATTGTGTAATTTTATCAGTAACATATAAACCATTTTCTTTCAACTGTACCAATAAATCTATACTGGTATTTTGTGGAGATTCATCATCACAACCATAGGGTTGATCTAAAGCATTAAGTAAATGATCTTTAAACCATTGCTCTTGCACACCTATACCATGCAATGCTCGCATAGCTGACATAGGTCGAAACCAGACCTCATCATCATGTAATAAATCTTTTAAATTTTGAATCACTTCGGCGGGAATAATGATTGTTTTACATTGTGCTAAAGCATCTAAACTCATATTAAATATGCTTTGATTCGGGTGCTTAGCATACTCAATGAAAGTATCTAGAATAAATTGCTGTAAAGATTCAGGCAGAAGTACAGGACGGTCAGATAAACAACCGACTAATTTTTCCTTTAAATGATCAGAAGATGTTTGCCCAAAACGCTCTGGAATTTCCATTAAAAATTCTGGAAATTGATCATAAAAATATTGAATATACTGTGTAGGACGAACACCAGAAATTGCAAAACCTAATTTTTCATCTTTAAATAATTGATAGAAAATTTCTATATTTTCTGCTTTTAAGTACGATTTAGGCAATTGCAGTAACAAGTCAAATGTTTCCATTGGATATGTTTGAAATACTTGCCAAAACAAACTCACATTATGTTCTGCAAATGGGCTAAATGCCTGTAACCAATAGTTTAAGTATATTAATTGTTGCTGTCCTGATTGCTCTTGAAAAATCGAAGCCATTTCTGAATCTGACTGTAATTGATTCCAGATTTCAGTTTGATCATTCGCCATCAAATTGATTTGATATTTTCGCAGTGCCGTGTCAAATTTCTGCATTTGCACAGTCATACTTTGCTCAAAGCCTTGCTGAATTTTTGGAAAAGTTTCCAAATAAAAGTTTAAAAAATCCGTAAAATGTTTTTGTATAGCGGTATCTTGCTTTAACAAATCTTGCCAACACTGCACTTCAAAATAATGATCATGCCCTATCACTAAACGTTGAATTTGATCCATCAGTTCAACATTGAAATAATCTTGCTGATCAAGTAAATCCAATAATAATGTCTGTGCTTTTTCTAAAGAAATCATTATATCATTTGACATCATAAGCCTGATATTGTGTTGTTTATTTCATTCTACCTGATTTCAAATCCATATTGCTGATGCTTTAGCATTGAAGCATGTTATACTTTCGCCTATGTGAAAATTTCTCCTTTCTTATTTTCCCCATCACCGTCTGATTCGACACTTCCTTGATGGTTCAATTTTGATTTTCGCACACAATAATCATAGTAAAATTTATTAGGTTTTATCCTCAATGTTACAGTTTACATTTTTAGGGACATCCTCAGGCGTACCCTCACTTACACGTAATGTGTCTGGCTTAGCGATTCATTTAAATAAAAGCAAAGATTGGATTCTTGTGGATGCTGGAGAAGGTACGCAACATCGTATTCAACAGGCTAAATTATCCTTACAACATCTAAAAGCCATTTGCATTACTCACGTTCACGGCGATCATTGTTATGGTTTGATGGGCTTACTTGCCAGTGCAGGCATGAATGGTCGTAAAGAACCTATGATCATCATTGCACCGAAAGAAATTCAGCAATGGTTTGATGCAACTTGCCAATTCACTGAGTTATTTCTACCTTATCCGATTGAGTTTTTAGATGTAAATGCACTCACTCAACCTTATGAATTGAATGAAAGTATTTCCATTGAACCCATTCAACTCAGTCATCGTGTCGAAAGCTATGCTTTTGGAATTAAAGCGATTCAAACTCAACGTAAGTTAAATGTTGAAAAACTAGCTCAACTTGAAATTCCTAAAGGAAAACTTTGGGGCGACGTACAACAAGGTCAGAATATTGAATGGAATGGGCGAACCATTTTCAATCAAGACTTAGTCATTGAAACTACACAACAAGTTTATGCCATTGTCGGTGGTGATAATGATCAGCCAAATTTATTGGCACAACAATGTAAAAATGCGGATTTACTGATTCATGAAACCACCTACACCCAAGCTGTATTGGATAAAGTGGGCGCGGGACCAATGCACAGTTCAGCGAAAATGGTGGCTGAGTTTGTTGAATCGGTGAAATTACCACATTTGATTGCGACGCATCTCAGCCCACGTTATCACGATGAGCAAGGCATTCAAACGATTCATGATGAAATTGCTCAGCATTATCGAGGTCAGTTCTTTGTGGCAAATGATTTTGATCGCTATGAACTCAATGCTGATGGTGATTTAACACTGATTGATTCAGGAAAACCTTGGGAGAAGTAATTTTCCCAAGTATTTAACAAAGAAGCATACTTTTAATTCAATCTTGAATTTTAAATCATCCTCTGCTAATTTTATTATACAACTCAAAACCATAGACAGGTGTCAGTCTCTAAAACGCAAATCATGTCTATACACGTTATTGTTGAAGATAACAACCTCGATCTAGCCTTAGAAAAGCTAAGAGTCAAAAAATATTATTTAGAAACCAACCACTGGTATAAAAAATGCCAGAACTACCATGAAAAACCACCAAGTAAAAGTCGTAAAAATAGCGAACTAAAACTTTTACATGGGCATAGTCAAATCTTAGAAGACGATCCTCTGGCACTAAGGATAAAAATCCATATCGAAGAACATTATCAACACTCTGATGAAAATACAGTGTGGGATATTCAGTAAACGTTTCTGAAAAAAGCATTCCGTCGTTTTAGCTAAAATTCACCTATAGAATCCATATTTCCTATATGGATTCTCAAAAAATGTGAAATTATGAAATTAAATAAAAGAGAAGTTCGCCATCTTTCAGGATATTTAGAAGGTATTTCCGAAACAGATGGGCAAATCAGGGAATTTTTAATTACAGCTAACTACATCAAATATGATGAGAGTTTAGATTTAGAAAGCAATTTTTTTTAAACATTATCATTTTTTCAAAGAATATAAATTTACTGCAAAGCAAATTTCACTTGGTGAACTTGAAAGTAAAATATTTCCTTTATTTTTATTACTTAATATACACCTACCAACTCAAAATCTAGAAGACAAAAGGAGTTTTCTAACATTCCGAATACTTGATTATATTGCTCAGTGCTACGGCTATCAATTTCCAAATCATCCCATGTACTTTAGCAAACTAGATTTTCCTGATGGTGAGATTAATTATTATCTCATCATTACAGGTGATAAATACGCCTTAGATATAGGATTTAGTAGATATAAAAATATATATTTATATATATTTAAAGATATATAAACCATTCAAAAACCCATATTCAAAACTTTCAAATTAAAAAATATTTTATTTTTATTTAAATTTATTAATAACTTATAAATTAATTTAAGATTAAATATCAAACTTGGCACACTCTCTGCAATATAAGAGTCATACATCATGGGATGTATAACAACATCACCTGCCTGCAACCGCTTGGCAGGCAGGTTTAGAAAAAGGATAAAGCAATGACAATGTCAGTAATTGAACAAATCGAAAAACAAGCGTCGAATGAACGTGCTTATAACATTATTCAGGATGCTAAAGGTGTTCCAATTAAGATGTGGACTAAAGGCGTCCCTGTCGATGAGAAATCGAAAGATCAATTATTAAAAACAGCGCAAATGCCGTTTATTTATAAATGGATGGCGGTAATGCCTGACGTGCATGTAGGAATCGGTGCAACGATTGGTAGCGTCATCCCAACCAAAGGCGCGATTATTCCCGCTGCAGTCGGTGTAGATATCGGTTGTGGAATGATGGCAGCACGTACTTCATTAACTGCTTCTGATTTACCTGATAATTTACATGGATTGCGTACTGAACTTGAGCGTTTAATCCCACATGGAATGACCAAAGGACGTGGACGTCGTGACCGAGGTTCTTGGGAAAATGCACCTGAACGTGTAGATCAAGTTTGGGCCGAATTGGTGACAGATTTTGAATATATTTGTGCCAAACATCCACGTTTAAAGAATACCAATAACCGTAAACAATTGGGAACTTTGGGAACTGGAAATCACTTTGTTGAAATCTGTTTAGATGAACATCAACAGGTTTGGATTATGTTGCATTCAGGTTCTCGTGGTGTTGGAAATGCGATCGGAAATCATTTTATCGAGCTTGCACGACAAGATATGCAAAAGCATTTCATTAACCTACCTGATAAAGATTTAGCCTATTTGGTTGAAGGAACTGAACATTTTGATGATTATTGGTTTGCTGTGGGTTGGGCACAACGTTTTGCCATGAAAAACCGTGAGTTAATGATGGAAGCAGCAGTGCAAGCTTTACGGATTATTATTAATAAACCGTTTAATGCCAAAGTTGAAGCGGTGAATTGTCATCATAATTATGTCGATAAGGAAGAACATTTCGGTCAGGAAGTTCTAGTGACGCGTAAAGGTGCTGTACGTGCGCGTTTGGGTGAGTATGGGATTATTCCGGGTTCAATGGGTGCGAAGTCTTTTATTGTCAAAGGTAAAGGAAATCAGGAATCTTTTTGTTCATGTTCACACGGTGCAGGTCGTGTGCATAGCCGTACTGCTGCCAAGAAATTGTTTACTGTGCAAGATCAGATTGAGCAAACTCAAGGTGTGGAATGTCGTAAGGATGAAGCTGTGATTGATGAGATTCCATCTGCATATAAACCGATTGAAGATGTGATGAAAGCGCAAAGTGATTTGGTGGAAGTGGTTTATACACTGAATCAGGTTGTTTGTGTGAAGGGTTAAAACATGAATACTAGCCATTCTAAAATTAATATTTTGTCTTTTGAATTAATGGTCAATCAAGAGATTCTCTGTGATTTACCGCAAACACCATACATTTTGGTGATTGCGATTCATAGTCAAAATGTAGAGAAAGAATGGCATTATGCAATTTGTGATTGGATTGTAAAAAATGCGCAGTGTTATCACGCTATGACATGGGGTTTTGACTGTTCACAATGGGAATTGGATTTAGATTTAAGCTTTATTGAACAGTTTAATTATGATCCACCTGATGATGTAATGTTTCTGACTACTTGGCATGAAAATGAAAGTTTTAAGGAAATGATTGAACATGCAAAATTTTGTACAGGCTATTCACCCGATGAACATGTTCAACAAGTTGTAATTTTAAATATTCGCTAAAAGAATGAAATGAGGAAAGTAAAATGAATGATGTAACTGAATTAAAAGCCTTAGTTGAGGAAGCATATTTATTATTTTCCTCTTATAAAATTGGTTCAAAAATCGAAGCCTGTTGTGGGCATTGTATGGCAATGGAAGATTGTGAATTACTGCTTACTCTGCCATTAGAACAGCTTGATCATCGTTTGATTTACCAATATTTAAATGCGGCTGAAACAAATGATCAATATGCAATATCACAACAAATGAAGTATTTATTACCTAAAATTTTGGACTTTTTAGCACAAGATTTAAAAATTTGTCACAGCAATGAAATCAATCTCAGAAACTGCCATATACAACTGAAAAATGCATGGTTAGCTGAAGAAATTGAATTTATGCAACGTTTTGCACAATGCTATTTCCAAATGCAGTTAATGAAATTTGAAGAAACTGAATCAGTTGATCAGTTCATCATTATGTTTGATTTGGCAGGGTTGGATATTCGACCTTTATTAAAAACATGGAAACAACACTTCAATCATCCAACAGCATTGCTTAATTTGATTCAAATGCTTCATTACGATTTTTCGAACGATAGTTATGATCAAGCTTTTGCAAATGAAAAATTGATTTCTACAATGAATCAATGGTTTAAAGAGTTAAGAACAAATGAAATTCTGATCAATGCACTAACCAAAACAGTTGAACGCAATGATATTCCACCTGAATATCAATATATGTATGACTCGGCATTTGATCAATTACAAATTTTAAATTAAAAGGAAAATAGAATGAAACTTGCAGAAGCATTACTCTTACGAAGCGATCAACAAAAGAAACTCGCTTCACTCAAACAACGTATCAATGCAAACGTATTGGTACAAGATGGTGATGAACCATCAGAAGATCCAAACGAGCTATTAAAGCAAGTATTTGCTTTAACGCAGGAATCACAAAAGTTAGTCTTAGCGATTCATCAAACCAATGCTTTGGCAAAACTAACGGATGGACGTTCTTTACTGGCGTTATTGACGCAACGTGATGAACTTGTGGAACGTCATAAGATTTTGACCTCTGCGATCAGCAATACACACCGTGAACCTGATCGTTACAGTACCCGTGAGATCAAATGGCACAAAGTGATTCCTGTATCATCATTGCAAAAACAAGCCGATGATATCAGTGCCAAATTACGAGATTTAAATGTATTGATTCAAGCGACCAACTGGCAAGTAGATTTACTTGAGCTTTAAATCAATCCATACACAGTTTTGATGTAGTTCACTATGTCAAATCCGAAATATATTGGGCGAGTACTAGATCTAATGCCAAATAGATTGAAATAAAAGTAGGCAACATTTTTGGGTAATGAGCTAAGTGGATTTATGGCGCAATCGCACCAATCAATCCATCACTATTCACCCATTAAATCTTTGTGAATCAAAGTCATTATTCACATTGCATCACCAAGTGCTGACAATATATTTCACTTTTTCTAAAGCAATTTTATGTTTTAGAATAAACCAGAACATACTGAGCGAGTGCAAGATCCCCTACCTCCACAACACAGGATTGAAAATAATGTGTAGCGGCTTGCAGAGCGAGTGGGTCAGCTTAAAAAATTAAGCACACATCAACCCATCACAATGTACAAGGAAAACCTTTGCGAAAGCAAAGTTACAACTCACTCAACACTACCATGTACTGACAGTATGTTCACCTTAATTATTTATAAAGAAAAAATATGAATGCAAGAGTAAAAAACAAAACCATCAGAATCGATGGCTCACAAGGCGAAGGCGGTGGACAAATCCTCCGCACTGCCCTTTCATTATCCATGCTCACTGGCATTCCTTTTGAATTAGTGAATATCCGTGCAGGAAGAAAAAAACCAGGCTTGATGCGCCAACATCTGGTTTGTGTACAAGCCTCACAACGTATCAGCAATGCAACCGTTGAGGGTGCTGAACTGCATTCGCAACGCTTGTATTTTCAGCCACAACAGGTTCAAGCAGGACACTACAATTTTCAAATTGGTTCCGCAGGTAGCACTATTTTAGTTTTACAAACTTTACTGCCTGTGCTGATGATGCAAGACAAAACCAGTCAAATCAGCATCCACGGCGGAACACATAACCCAATGGCGCCAACTGCTGATTTTATTGAACAATGCTTTTTGCCAACCATTCAGCGCTTAGAAATTTATATTGATTTTGAGTGCGAACGTGCGGGTTTTTTCCCAATTGGAGCAGGTCAGATCAATGCAACAATTCATCCTTGGGCAAAACAGACCAAATATACAGCTTTAGATCGTGGTAAATTGATTGAAATAAATGGCTATGCATCGGCTTTAAATATTCCAAGTAATATTGCAGATCGAGAACTTGAAGTTTTGCATAATAAATTGGATTTAAACAATCGTAAGCGATTAAATTTCCAAGGTATTAGTCAGGGAAATACGGCTTTCGTGGTGCTTAACTATGAACACCACCAACAAGTCTTTTCAGCCTTAGGTGAAATGAAGAAAAGTGCAGAGAAAGTTGCGCATGATTTAGCCAAAGAAGTAAAAGCTTATTTAGCAACTGAAGCAATTGCAGATGAATATCTAGCTGACCAACTCCTTCTACCAATGGCTTTAGGTCAAGGTGGTGAATTTACAGCTCAAATCATTAGTGAACATACCAAAACCCAAGCAGAGATGATTCAAAAATTTATCAATTGTGAAATAAAATTCGAGAATTTAAATAATATTTTCAAAGTGAGTGTTTGTGTATAGCACTCACTTTAATTTAGCTTATCAATCATAATTAGAAATGTTTAAAAGGCTTTTCTTTATTGTCTAAAATCTCAAGCATTACTTGCTATTTCAACTGATTATTCATTCATTATTGGCGTTTTATGCGAATAAAATTATCCATCTTTAGTTATATAATCAATATCTTAACTATTTTTAATGCAATTAAAATATTTTAACTTAGGTGTAGGGAATAATGAAAACTCTTATTGGGACATTGGCAATCGTATGTATCAGTTCAATTGCATATGCAGACGATATCACAGGGACATGGCGCTACATTGATGATAAAACTGGTGAAGCCAAAGGTCTGGTGAAAATCGAAAAGCAAAGTAATGGTACATTTTCTGGCACGGCACTAAAATCCACACCACGTCCAGGTTATACCCCAAAAGAATTTTGTACCAACTGCCCTGCACCTTATACCAATAAACCCATCATTGGAATGCAAGTGATCTCAGGTTTAAAAACAACGGATCTAGTGAATTATACAGATGGACGAATCATTGACCCTGTTTCAGGTAAAATTTACCGCCTCAAAGGTCGTGTAAGCCCAAATGGGAAGAAGCTATTTTTACGCGGTTATTTAGGAGTTTCTGCTGTTGGTCGTAGTCAGACGTGGTTAAAAGTAGAATAATTTTAAAGCGTATTGATTAATTTTATATGTGAATGGAATGGCAAATTTAAGTTGCCATTCCAAAACTAATTTTGTCTAAACTTTCCATTCAAAGCCGCTAAATGCTTCATCTTTTTTTAAAGTATTCTCTACTGCGTTTGCTAATTGTTTGATCATACTTTGTGTCGCAATCTTTTTAAACCATACTTGTTCTTCATCAGCATGTGCTGAAATTTGACAAGTCAAAAGTCCATCATCATTTAAACGACAATTCACACCTAAACCAATCGGATGATTTTCCACACTTACTGCTAAGTTTTCTTCTGAACTTGTTGATTCAGCTTTAAAACCATATTCAGCAAGTTGTGTCGATAATAAGTCTGTCACATAGGCTTGAGTGACATGACATGCATTGCCCTGAGCATCATTTTTAATATGATTTTCACAGTTTGCAGTAAATTGTAATGTTCTCATTGCTTCATCCAAAAGGCTTTATAGTTGTATGGTTTTAGAATAAGCAATAAAAACAAAACAGCCAAGCAAAAGCTTGGCTGTTGTCGAACAAATATACAAAAATTAGACCAATTACTCAGTCAGCAGTTATTCATCCACTTGAATGTTTAAACCCGCTTGCGTTGCAAGTTGAGTAAATGTCGGGAAACTTGTTGCCACTGTTTCAGTACCAACAATTTTAATTTCTTCTGAATTACGCAGACCTGCCATTGAGAAGCTCATCGCAATACGGTGGTCATGATGTGACTCAATTTCACCACCCGTGAAGATTGCGCCCCACTCGCCTGATTTACCTTTACCTTCGATGATAATGCCATCATCAGTTGGTGTGCAGTCGATGCCCATAGTTTTTAAGCCATCAGCCATCACTTGGATACGGTCAGATTCTTTGACACGTAGTTCAGCAGCACCTGTCAAAATGGTTTGACCTTCGGCACATGCCGCAGCAATAAACAATGCAGGAAATTCATCAATCGCTAAAGGCACTTGGTCTTCAGGCATGTGAATACCTTTCAATGTACGGCTACCACGAATACGAATATCTGCAATCGGTTCACCGCCTGCAATGCGTTCATTTTCAACCGTTAAATCCGCACCCATTTGCTTGAGGATTTCAATCACACCTGTACGCGTTGGGTTAATTCCTACCGCTTCAAGTGTTACATCTGAACCCTCAGTAATTGCTGCACCCACCATAAAGAATGCTGCTGATGAAATATCAGAAGGCACTTGAATCTCAGTACCGACTAATTTTCCACCTCCTTGCAGTGAAATACGGTTACCTTCAGTTTTGACATCGTAACCAAATGCACGAAGCATACGCTCAGTATGGTCACGAGTCGGTTCAGGTTCAGTTACAGAGGTTTCACCTTCTGCCCACAAACCTGCAAGTAAAATGCCTGATTTCACCTGAGCCGATGCCATTGGCAAATCATAATGAATGCCTTTCAGCGCTTGCGCACCTGTGATCGAAATCGGCGGTGTACCACGTTCACCTGTACTTTGAATCTGCGCGCCCATTTCACGTAAAGGCTTGGCAATACGTTCCATCGGACGTTTAGACAATGACGCATCACCTGTCATCACAGAATCAAATTGCTGTGCAGACAACATGCCTGAAAGCAGACGCATGGATGTACCTGAATTGCCCATATACAACGCTGTTTTCGGTGCTTTTAAACCATTGATTCCAACACCATGAATGGTCACTTCGCCATTTTTAGGTCCTTCAATGCTTACGCCCATATCACGGAACGCCTGTAAAGTTGCCAAAGCATCTTCACCTTCAAGGAAACCTGTCACATGCGTTGTTCCTTCCGCAATCGCCCCAAACATGATGGAACGATGTGACACTGATTTGTCACCTGGCACGGTAAATTTACCTTTAAATGTCTTCTCACCTGGCAAAATGGTAAATTGTTGTGTCACCTTATTTTTCTCCATCAAAGGTTTATTGGCGAGCATGTGATTGAAATGCTGACGTGCGGCTTGCGCATGTCCAAGCAGTCCCATCAATGCCTGTGAATCTTCATTTTCAATGAGTTGGCGCAATGTTGCGAGTTGAGCTTCAAAACCATCTACAGCGTTGAGAATAGCTTTTTTATTGGCAAAGAAAATATCGTGCCACATCTGCGGATCACTGGCGGCAATCCGAGAGAAATCACGAAAACCACCTGCGGCATAACGGAAAATATCGAGATTATCTTCACGATTGGCAAGTTGTTCAACCAAGTTAAACGCCATCAGATGCGGTAAATGACTGGTATGCGCAAGCACTTCATCGTGCTTATCAACATCCATACAGATCACTTCCGCTTTAGCGGTTTGCCACAGTTGAATCAGTTTTTCGACTGCCCAATCTGCACTGCTTGGTAATGGCGTCAGAATCACTTTATGATTGGCAAATAAATCGACTTTACCTGCATGTACACCTGTATGTTCAGCGCCTGCAATCGGATGTCCTGGAACAAAACCTACGGGTAAGTTTTCACCAAACACTGCTTTGGCTGCATCGACGACATTACCTTTAGTACTCCCTACATCAGTAATGATGACATTTTCAGACAAATACGGTTTGATACTTTCCAAAGCCTTTTGCGTCGCACGTACAGGCAATGCCAATACAACTAAATCTGCATCTTTCACCGCTTCAGCAGGATCACTAAAACCCTCAGAAATAATGCCCAAAGCTTTAGCATCTTCCAAAGTTTTTTTAGAACGTGTAGATGCGACAATATTTTCAGCTAAATGTTCAGCAATCATGACACGTGCCAAACTTGAGCCGATTAAGCCCAAGCCGATAAATGCCACTTTTTTAAACATTTTTTGATCTTTTAAAACAGGTTGTGACATGATGAGTTCTATATCCCTCTATTTCACAACAACTTAAAGTACAGCAGCAGGATAAGAACCTAAAACACGCACTTCTTTGACCAACGGACGAATTTCTTCAATCGCCGCTTTGACATTATCCTGTTCCACATGACCTTCAAGGTCGATGAAGAACACATAAGCCCATTTCTCAGGCAATGCAGGACGGGTTTCAATACTGGTTAAGCTGATTTGATGTTTTGCAAATGGTGCAAGAATTTCCAATAACGCCCCTGCACGATCATGCGCAGAAATAAGCAATGAAGTCTTATCATTACCACTTTGTGGAATTTTCTCACGACCAATCACAAGGAAACGTGTGGTATTTTCAGGATTGTCTTCAATGTTGCCGTGTAAAATTTCTAAATCATAAATGCTTGCCGCAACATCCGATGCGATCGCAGCAGAATGCCATTCATTGCGGATACGGCGCGCCGCTTCAGCATTTGAGCTAAGTGCAACACGCTCTACACCTGGATAATGTGCATCAAGCCATTTACGACATTGTGCAAGGGTTTGTTGATGCGCGTAAATCTGTTTAATGCTGTCTTTACGGGTATTTGAAGAAATCAGGAATTGGTGATGAATACGCAATTCAACTTCACCAATCACATTTAAATGCGATGCTTTAAAACAATCCAAAGTATGGTTAACCACACCTTCAGATGAGTTTTCAACAGGCACTAAACCATAGTGCGCACTGCCCGCTTCCACTTCACGGAACACTTCGTCAATGGTTGGCAATGGACGAACCACAGCATCTTGACCAAAGTGTTTCAGCACTGCTGAATGCGTATATGTACCAACTGGACCTAAGAACGCAATGCTTTGCGGTGCTTCAAGTGCCAAGCATGCAGACATAATTTCACGGAACAAACGTGCCATCGTGGTATCTGACAATGGGCCTTCATTGCGCTCCATCACATTACGTAACACCTGTGCTTCGCGTTCAGGACGATAAAACAACGGGTTCTCTTCTGCGGCAAATTTTGCTTTTGCAACTGCTTCAGCCAAACGCGCACGGCGGTTGATCAGTTGTTGAAGTTGCTGATCTACTGAGTCAATATCTTCACGGATTTGAGCAAGATCGAGAGAAGTCGTGTTTTGATCATCGTTGATCATTGATATATCGCCCTTTTAAAAGTCTGGAATCACAAGCGGTTTAAATTTTAAACCGTCCACAGTATAACAATAGTTCAGGCGAATTTGTTGTACAATACTGCTTTTATCTTGCTTTTAAGCAGCTCTACTCTTCATCTGAAAATAATGTTTAAAGTAATGTCACCCACAAGATAAAGCAGTTTACAAAGCCCCTATAGAAAATTATTCATTGAGATTTATGATAAATAGAATAACGTGCAGATCGAGTCATAAAATATGAATAAAAGAATCGCTGTTCTCATCACCCATGACTTCGAAGATGCCGAATATCATCATCCCGTCGAAGCCTTTCGGGCGGCAAGTCATTCTGTACGTAATATCGAAAAACAAGCAGGCAATATTGTTTATAGCCAACAGCGTAAATCTTCGGTCAGTATTGATTTAAGTATTGATGATATTTCAGTCAGAGATTTTGATGCGCTGATGATTCCAGGTGGTCAATCCCCTTACCATCTTAAAAAAGATGAACGTTTTATTGATTATTTACGTTGTTTTGCCAATGCACAGAAACCGATTTTCCTTTCCTGCTATAGCCCGCATTTACTGATTGATGCACAAATTGCCATTGGACGTAGACTGACGTCTATCGAAACTATGATTCAAGAGTTAAAAAATGCAGGTGCGGTGATTTTTGACCGTGATGTGGTAAATGACAATAACTTATATATTTCTTCACGCTCTACCCAAGAATTACCTATTTTTATTCGTGAATGTTTAACGGTTTTAAGGGCTTAGAAGTAGCGTTCTTTATCAAAGCTTGAACTTTAAGTGAATATAAATAAACAAAAAATCAGTATTGAAAGTCCCTTCTCCCTTTGGGAGAAGGTTAGGATGAGGGGGATTAAAAATAACTTCTATCCATTTCTTTCAATCAACGCCCTAAAACACCACGCGCAACAATTTCTTTCATGATTTCATTGGTTCCGCCATAAATACGCTGAATGCGCGCATCCACAAAGAAACGTGAAATTGGATATTCAGTCATATAGCCATAACCACCAAATAATTGCAGTAAGCTATCAATCACTTTCATTTGCATATCTGAGCTAAAACTTTTCAATGCTGCCGCAGTTTCTACATCCAATTTGCCTTCTTTATATAAAGCTAAGTTTTGGTTATAGAATGCAGCCGTTGCTAACTCGTCAATTTTCGCTTGTGCCATGACAAAACGAGTATTTTGGAATGAACTCACTTTTTGACCAAAAGCTTGACGCTCTTGTACATATTGCGTTGTCACATCAATCGCACCACGAATCGCACCCAAAGCTGTTGCAGCAATCGCTGTACGCTCACGAGGTAATTCTTGCATCAAATACGCAAAGCCTTGCCCTGCGTTACCTAATAACTGGTTAGCTGGTACTTTGACATTATCAAAGAACAATTCAGAAGTATCTTGAGAATGTAAACCGATCTTGTCTAAGTTCGTACCCTTTTTAAAGCCTTCCAAATGTGTATCTACAAGTAGAAGTGAAACACCTTTAGCACGTGCTTGCGGATCAGTTTTCGCAGCCAATACCACTAAATCTGCATGTTGGCCATTTGAAATAAAGGTTTTCGAACCATTAAGTAAATAATGGTCGCCATTTAGAATTGCCGATGAACGCATACCTTGTAAATCTGAACCCGCACCTGGTTCAGTCATGCCAATCGCACCTACGACTTCACCTGCCACCATTTTCGGTAACCAATACTGTTTTTGCTCTTCATTGGCAATATGTAGAATGTATGGCGCTGCAATTTCAGAATGGCAAGAAATCGCGGTAGATAAAGCGCCATAGCCTGCACGTGCTGATTCTTCGATCAGCATCAAAGAATACTCTGTAGGTACGCCATAACCACCATATTCTTCAGGCACATCGACACAAAGGAAACCATTTTCACCCAATTGCGTCCAGACTGAACGTGGCATCAAGCCTTCTTTTTCCCATTGCTCATAATGTGGTGCAATGTTTTCGCTCATAAAGCGTTTAAAGTTATCTCTAAATAATTCTAAATCTGCATCATATGCCAACATTTTCTATATTCCTTTGTATCCGAGTTTTTGATTTTATGATCACAAGCATGCTAATCATTTTTTTAACACTTGTCATGACCGCATAAGGTCAGTTTTTTCGGGCAATTTTGTCAATAAGGTGTTTTGAAGTGAAGAAATTTATATAAAAAAAGAGTAGGCAATTAACCTACTCTTTCATTTACGATCAACTTTTCAATCAATCATTAAAATTTATTGTCTTTAAACATCGGCAATGATGAATTTAATTTCGTCACTTCATTCATTAACTTATTCACTACTGATGGAATCAAAGCATCTGCTATTTGAGCAGCTTGTAGCCCTAACTTTTCACCTAAAGTTGGTTTACGACGAGTTTGAATCACATACACATCATGTTGTGGCAATAGGCTAAGTAAGTACTCATCCGAAGTTTGTAATTTATCGACAAGGTTTAATTCACGCGCATCTTCACCATACCAGTGCTCACCTGTTGCTACTTTTTCAACATTCAATTGCGGACGATATTTTTCCACAAAATGTTTGAAGAGCTGATGGGTTTGTTGTAATTCTTCTTCAAATTTGGCTTTACCTTCTTCGGTGTTTTCACCAAACATGGTCACAGTACGTTTGAATTGACCTGCTGTATAAAGCTCAAAATCAACATGATGTTCTTTCAGTAAACGATTGAAATTCGGTAGCTGTGCAACCACACCAATAGAACCTACGACAGCAAAGGGTGCTGAAACGATTTCATTGGCAATACACGCCATCATATAACCGCCACTCGCAGCTACTTTATCTACGCAAATAGTTAAGTTAAATCCTGCATCACGTAAACGTACCAATTGTGCTGCTGCCAAGCCATAACCATGCACCATACCGCCTGGACTTTCTAAACGTACCACAACACGATCACGCCCTGCTTTTGCAGTCGCTAAAATCAGCGTGATTTCTTCACGTAAATTTTCAACCGCAGAAGCTTGAACATCACCTTTAAAATCTAGGATATAAATTTTTTGATTGTTCTTTTTACGCGCGCGTGCTTCTTTTACAAGCTGTTGCGTGAGTTGCAAAAGCTCTAACTTAGATGCAGTAGTCTGCGCGATTCTTTTTCTTTGCTCATTGATTCGGGCATTTAAATGACTGATACGAATCTCAGCAGGCGCTTTAGGTAAATGAAATAACATAGAATTTGTATTCTCTTAAATATTGATTAAATGCTTTTTTATTAAGATGCGGATTGATTGTCCAAATTTCAATACACTTTTTGAAATAATCTACTATTTTTAATGATTCACCCCAAAGCCAACATGATTAAAATCATGCAACATGAATGCTTGAACAAAAAAAGACTTAAGCTTCAAAACATTAAGATATATTAAAAATTGTATAAACAGACGAACTATTTTTATTTTAGGTGGTGTGCAATTCCATTACATACAATGAAATTGCACACTTAAACATGATCAAATGACTTGATCTTGCTCAATTCATTATTTCGAAACTTTATAATATTTGCTCAGCTCTTCAAATACAGGAGCTTTCACATTATCTTTCAATAAGTATCGCGTAATTACGCCTTGATCGGTATGAATCTCCATAAATACACTTTGAGAGCCTCTAAAATCAGCCATCACATTCACTGGCACTAATACACTATTACGTGAACGATTCGCCTTGAACGCAAAATCAATTTCAGTTGGTCCAATTGCATTAAATGAATGGCTTTTCACACCATCACTAAATACAACTTTTTCAATATTATATTTCGTATAAGCACTATTTAAACTCAGCTTCACTTTTAAAATATCTTTGTGCGCTTCGTTCCAAACCACAGTAACGATTGGACAAATTTCATTCGGCTGACAAATTAACAGTCCTTGAGTACCCAAATTTGATGTGTTGTTAACCGAATTTGATGCACAACCTGTGATAAGCAGCGCAGCTAGCGGAATATACCAAAGTTTATTGATCATGTTGATGTCCTATTGGATGCCCAAAAACTTAAAGGGTTGAGTCACTTTAAACGAAGAGTTTGCCTTACCCGCATAGACTTTCGCTTGATCGACACCTAACTCCAGTTTTTTGGTTTTACCATCTTTAAAATCTATATCTTTTAAGTCTACCCAAAATACGTTTGGTGATACAGCAGATTCAAAGAAATATAAACCGCGCTTATGGTCAACCACAGTACGCCAACGAGTTGAAGAAATATTCGGTTCCTCTTCAGTATTTAATCCAAACGGTACTGAGGTATTACGTATCACACTGAATACACTCGCTAAAGAGTGTTCCGGTGTTGCATCTTTTGGAATAGCATTGATATAGAATGACGCTCTTGCAAAGCGATCTGCTGCACGGTTCGTACCAGGCAACATGGTTGTACCACCAATTTGTTTCCAATAGGTATTCAATGCCAATTGCTGATCAAAAGTCGGCGAGTTCGTCATCACTTGATATTTTTTGTTGTGATGAATCACTTGTTGTCCATTAATATATTCAATAATTGCACTATCACCAGTTGAATCAGAAATAGATAGATGCAAGGTCGCTAAACGCTTTTCACCAGGCACTTGATCGGTCACAACCATAAAAGGTTCTTTCTCAAGTGCTGCAATCGCTTCATTCACAGTTGCATAATTGTCCAAGACATATTGTGCCCATAATGAAATACTTAACGGTGGTTTTTTATTCTTATTTACATCTGGATATTCAGACTCGACCAACCACAATAAGTTTGCAACTAAACCTTTCTCATTGACACCATCTGTTGTGGAAATATCGTAGCCTGTTGCAATAACACTACCGTACTTAGACGTCCATTGGATGGAATGTGGTCCTGCCATACCTGTACGCTTTACATTGCTTGGCAAAATCCATAGATTTGTTCCGACATCGCTCTTCCAATCCATAGAACGTGCTGTCATTACATCATTATTGCCCAAATAGACAACGCGTGTACAAGCCGTCGCGACTTCTGCAGCAACCATAAGCCCTGCTGCAAACAATACTTTTTTTAGCGCATTATTCATACTTCAGTCCCTCTCAGAAAATAGGTAAATTTATACCGATGACTGGTCCATGTTGACGAATGTCCCAATGAAAATGATCCGATTTATAGTCTTGTTCAAAATAACGATAGCCCGCTCTGAGATTTAAATCGCGGCTTAAAACTGGAATTCGATACCCGATATAAGCTTGTGCAGAAATGGTATTTTCACTACCAAAAGTCACTTCTGAAGCTAAATTCCACAATGAGTCAAAATTATATTTAAAGCGTGAACCCCAAAAGAACTCATCCCAAGTTGCATGAACATCAATCCCTTGATTGAGAACAACGAGTGTTGCTTCTGCTTTTGTTCTATGTGTACCCACTGTAGGTTCAACAATAAGTTTTGCTTGGTTTTTTGCTGTCTTTTCAGGTGAAATATAAGCTTGGTAGTAAATGCCATAACTGCGCTGATCTAATTTCGTCCCCAATGCTATAGGAATATGCATGACACTTTTTTCTTGTGATGTTTCTACTTTTTGTAGATCTGCATAAATTCCCCATTTGCCTTTGCTTAGATCCACATGTCCCATAAAAGAACGATCTAAATCTTTTAAAGTTTCTTTAAAAGGCTGATCTACATCATAATTCACTTTACCTTTACTGATCTTTCCATCTACATCCGCAGCAAACGCATATAGATTGACATTCAGCTTCGGTGAACCTTGTAACGATTCTGATAACTCACCCGAAAAAGTCACTTGGCTTAAAAGAATACCCAGTGAAAAACATAAATATCTATTAATTTTCATAAAATACTCCAGTATGAGTATTTTTTATCACACGTTAAACTACAAGTATATGAATTATTTAAATTTTTAATTTAATTAATCTAATATAAAATTTAATAAAAACTAAACCAAATTCTTTAATAACTGATTTATATTGTGATTTAAAAATATACTGATCAATGTGAATAGGAAATATCCACCATAGCCACCACGTCTAAAATTTTGTAGAATATCGCTTTATTTCCCACGGTGCTGGTTATGACCACTTGGACACCTCATGTTACTGTCGCGACTGTCGTCGAAAAAGACGGAAAATTTCTTTTTGTAGAAGAACATACCGAAGGTGTGACACACACAGTGTTCAATCAACCTGCGGGGCATGTGGAATGTGGTGAATCTATCATCCAAGCAGCAATTCGTGAAACAATGGAAGAAACTGGACATGCAGTAGCGGTCGATTCATTACTCGGAATCTATACCTATACCCCGCCGATGTTTCCAGATCGTACCTATTTTAGATTTTGCTTTTTAGCCCATGTGCTTGAATATTTTCCAGAAGCAGAACTGGATACAGGAATTATTGGTCCAAAGTGGATGACGCTTGAAGAATTAGTAGAATCTGCACGCGCACGCAGTCCATTGGTGATTAAAGCTGTACAAGATGCACTTTCTGGGCAAAAATACCCGCTTTCGCTCGTTTATGAGCACCAAAATTCTCCTTTAATTTCAAATTTGGATGCCTAGTCCTATGCAACAACGTGTCATCGTCGGTATGTCTGGTGGTGTAGATTCATCTGTTTCTGCCGCACTACTTCTTCAACAAGGTTATCAAGTTGAAGGACTTTTCATGAAAAACTGGGAAGAAGATGACGGCACAGAATACTGTACGGCAATGGAAGATCTTGCGGATGCGCAAGCGGTTTGCGACAAAATTGGCATCAAACTCCATACAGCAAACTTTGCGATGGAATATTGGGATCGTGTCTTTGAACATTTCCTTGCTGAATATGCAGCAGGTCGTACACCGAATCCAGATATTCTCTGTAATAAAGAAATCAAATTCCGTGCATTCCTCGATCATGCGGTGAACTTAGGTGCTGACTTTATCGCAACTGGGCATTATTGCCGTCGTGGTGAAACTGCAACCAATTCACGTGGTGAGGAATATGCGCCATTGCTTCGTGGTGTAGATAATAATAAAGACCAAACCTATTTCCTGCATGCAGTGCATGGTCGTGAAATTAGCAAAACCTTGTTCCCTGTCGGTGAAATTGAAAAACCTGAAGTGCGTAAAATTGCGGAAGAATTAGGTTTAATCACAGCCAAGAAAAAAGATTCAACAGGTATTTGTTTTATCGGTGAACGTCGCTTTAATGACTTCTTAAAACAATATTTACCCGCTCAACCTGGAAAAATTGTCCTAGATACAGGAAAAGAGGTTGGTGAACATCATGGCTTAATGTACTATACGCTCGGTCAACGTGGCGGTATCGGCTTAGGTGGACTTAAAGGTGCTGAAGAAGGTGCTTGGTTTGTTCTACATAAGGATATTGAAAATAATCGCCTCGTGATTGGTCAAGGTCATGAGCATCCATTGATGCAAAGTACCGTGTTATGGTCTGAAGCGATTGACTGGGTTGCAGGCGAGCAAGCGATTCCTGAAACAGGTTTCCGATGCGCGGCTAAAACTCGTTACCGTCAACCTGATCAAGCATGTACAATTTATAAAGATACTGATGCACCAAATGGTGTTCGTGTTGAATTTGATGAACCACAACGTGCTGTTACACCTGGACAAAGTGTTGTGTTCTATGTCGATGAAGTTTGTTTAGGTGGCGGGGTGATTCATCATACCAATGCACCAAAACCTGATTTTATTGAATGAGTTTATTAAATAGCTTTATTGAATAAAGACGTGTTAATCATTGCAATTTATTTAAAGGAATTTAGGCATGGTTGAGTTGCCCTTTCAACAGCCTCAAACTTTGAATCAACGCCAAAACAAAGCTTTGGCGTTAGCAGCTGTGTTCCAAGCAACACAGCTGACGCACATGACTGCAATGACAGGTCGTCAAAGTATTGGTGAAAGTGGTAATTTTTATTTTGAACAACTCATAAAAGCCAGCTTAAATATCCGCCCTTCCGATAATAAATCAGCACAAACATTAGATTTTTTTCATCAACTTGCTGATATTTCACTGGGTTTAAAAACCTTAGAAAGTAGCATTACCCAACCTTTTTCAACATCACCAAAATCTCGAATTCCTAAACTTGCCAATGCAAAATTACCTATGTCTTATGCCATGTCACTTTTGGCTTTAGAAAAAAAGGTGTATAGCAATCCGAAATTTGTAGAAATCATTGAGCAATCCCAACAAAAAATATTAAAGCAATTGTCATTTTTTGATCATAATTATTTACATCCAAGTATTATTGCCAATTTAGCGCAGACCTATGTAGATACCGCAGGTCAAATCAATCCACGCATTCTCGTCCGTGGTAATGCAGAAGCATTTAAAGATTCGTCACATACCAATCGCATTCGTGCCAGCTTATTTACAGGTTTACAAATGGCGCATCTTTGGCGTCAGCTTGGTGGAAGTTCATGGAACATGATCTTTAGCAAGCGTAAACTTCTTCAAGATATTCAAGATCTTGCTCGACTTCAATATCAGGTTGTATAACTGATGTTCAATACAGTTTTTTCAGTTTTACGTTTAATTCCAAAGTTTAGGGAATCTTTATGAACGCTTTAACCGCACTTTCTCCATTAGATGGACGCTATGCTAGCAAATGTGATGCACTCCGTCCTTTCCTCTCTGAGTTTGGTTTAATCCATGCTCGTGTGACAGTTGAAGTGCGTTGGTTACAAGCGCTTGCTAACCGTCCTGAAATCACTGAAGTTCCTGCATTTTCAGCAGAAACCAATGCTGCTTTAGATGCAATTGTTGCAAACTTCTCAGAAGACAATGCCAACCGCATTAAAGAAATTGAACGCACAACCAACCATGACGTAAAAGCAGTTGAATACTTCTTGAAAGAACAAATTGCTGATATCGCAGAACTTAAAAATGCGGGCGAATTCATTCACTTTGCATGTACGTCTGAAGACATCAACAACCTTTCACATGCTTTAATGTTGAAAAATGGTCGTGCTGTTCTGGTTGAGTCTATGCAACAAATCGTGGATGCGATTGCTGCTTTGGCTGAAACTCATGCAGAACAACCAATGTTGTCTCGCACACATGGTCAAACTGCAAGCCCAACAACTTTGGGTAAAGAAATGGCGAACGTGGCTTACCGTTTAGCTCGCCAAATCAAACAATTCAACCAAGTTGAATTATTGGGCAAAATTAACGGTGCTGTAGGTAACTACAATGCACACTACTCTGCTTACCCTGAAATCAACTGGCCTGCGCACTCACAAGCATTTGTTGAATCTTTAGGTTTAACATTCAACCCGTACACCACTCAAATCGAACCACACGATTATATCGCTGAAATGTTCGATGCTTTACGTCGCTTCAACACAGTATTGATCGACTTTAATCGTGACGTTTGGGGCTATATCTCACTTGGTTTCTTCAAACAACGTTTGAAAGATGGCGAAGTGGGTTCTTCAACTATGCCACATAAAGTAAACCCAATTGACTTCGAAAACTCTGAAGGTAACTTGGGTATTGCGAATGCTGTACTTGCACACCTTGGCGAAAAATTACCAATTTCTCGTTGGCAACGTGACTTAACTGACTCTACTGTGCTTCGTAACATGGGTGTTGGTTTGGCACAAAGCTTAATCGCTTTTGAAGCGTGCTTAAAAGGCATTGGTAAACTTGAATTGAATGCTGCTCGTATTCTTGAAGATCTTGATCATGCTCAAGAAGTTTTAGCTGAACCGATTCAAACTGTTATGCGTCGTTATAACGTTGAAAAACCTTATGAAAAATTAAAAGCATTGACTCGTGGTCAAGCAATGACACGTGACATGATGGTTGATTTCGTCAATGGTAACGAGCTTGAAGCCGTTCCTGCTGCTGACCGTGCTCGTTTAGCCGAAATGACACCTGCAACATATACAGGTAATGCTGCTGAACAAGCAAAACAAATCAAAGATTTAATTTCTAAAATCTAACTTTTAAACCCGTTTAAAATAAAAAAACGAAGCTTCGGCTTCGTTTTTTTATTGGATTTTTATAAATATTATTAACCGATGTGACGCAGTAACATAAAAAGTACTGTTGTTTCTAGATAAAATTGGATACGCGATAACGTCATCCACAAGTGTTTGAGGCCAGACTACTTTTAATTAGATATGTTTCTGCGATGTATACGATATTTTGACGGTAGTGGACGAGTTTTGTGGATGACAATGGTTTTGCCTACTTTTTCCGAAAAAAAAGTAGGTCGAGCCGAAGGCAAGTCCCTAAATCAAAACTTTTGACGCAAGACTCCGCTGAGAAATATTAATACAATTTGAACAGAAATACTTCATTTTTCAAATGTGTATATCAGTTATTGATTTTGAAACTAAGACATCGGACAATAACGCATCCAATCCGCTTTCATTTTTTCGAGTTCTTCACCCGTTAAAATATCACTGAAATAAATATAATACGTCACATCAGGATATTGGATTTCATGACGATACAACATGCCACGTAAAGATACAGAGAACTCTTCAGGAAAATCATCTGTCAATTGATACAACTCTTCAAAATCATAATTAAAATAACAATTTTGTTTTGCCTCAAATGCTTCAATCAAAGCCACGCCTAATCCCTAACTTCAAAAAAAATACAGTGTAATAGATTCGATTGCTAAAAACTTAGATTGGTTGCTAAAAGTGGTTAAACCACATACAAAATAAGTTTGTAATAACCTATTTAGAATATTTAACACTCGAAATATAAGGTTTAAAATTTCGCATTTTGTTTATATTTTGATTACAATGCTGACAATAAATTTAAGAAAAAATACTTAATGATTTACCATTCTCTTACTCAAAAGCATTGGATAGTGCTTGCTGTACTCGCAATTGCCATTATTTTAGCGAGTATCAATCCTTTAGAATTTCCATCCTATATGTTGCATCAAATTGGTACAGTATTGATGCTCATAGCCCTATTCTACTGCTTAAAAAAAATCGGGCTGAATTTTTCTTCATTTGCACTTTATATTGGTTTTTTAATTATTCACGTGATTGCAGCGCATTATCTCTATTCCTATGTGCCTTATAATGATTGGGCAATCAAATATTTAGGTTTTGATTTAAATCAGGCTATGGGTTGGACACGGAATATGTTCGACCGTTTTGTGCATTTTTTCTATGGATTATTCCTTTATCCATTTTTCTATCGCCTTTTCCAAGTTTGGTTACCAAGTTTAAAACCTAAAGTATTATTTTTATTGGTGATTCAATTTGTCATGGCAACCAGTTTATTTTATGAATGGATAGAATGGTGGATCGCAATCGGCTTATCACCTGAAGAAGCTGAAAACTATAATGGTCAGCAAGGCGACATTTGGGATGCACATAAAGATATGTTCTTGGCGACGATTGGTGCAATCTTCACTGGTTTAATGTATTTAAAATCAAAGCCTAAACTTAACACTAAGTAATTAACATTTAGGAATAAATATAATTCCTGTAATTTGCATTACAGTAAATTGTATATTGCAATGATATTGATTAAGTATTTGCCCTAACAATGATTTTCAGATGGTAATATCATTCCATTTAGCATCTAGGGCTTTTATTAAGCACGCATAGCTTATGACTGACTAATTTAAGCCATCATGAATCATTTAAAGCTTAAATTTTCAAACAGCTTATTTGGCTAGTCTTTGCTTATTTTCTAAAATATCAGGCAAACTACGCTCAATCCATCCGATTAAATAATTTAACTTTTCAGCAGCTTGCGCACCCAAAATCGTAAGCTGATACTCTACTCTAGGTGGAACTTCGGGATAAACTGTACGTAAAACAAAGCCATCTTGCTCTAACACTTTTAAGGTCTGAGCCAGCATTTTCTCACTCACGCCTTCAATACGATTACGCAACTCACTAAAACGTAGCACACCATCACTCAAACAACGCAAAACCAATACTGACCATTTACTGGTAAGGTGTTCCAATATCTCTCGTGAAGGACATTCACTGGATAAAACTTGTCCAATCAAATGACTTGAAGCATAGATGCTCATCAATTCTCTCCGCTCAGTTATAAGCTTACTTTTAGGTATGTACTTACATTTGGTAAGTTTAACAATTAAGATAATAGCATCAAGTTTAAAAAACATCCAATTTTAATATGGATAAAGGTGAAATGATGAAAATTGCAATCACAGGTGCTACAGGTCAACTCGGACATTTGGTTATTCAAGAATTACTTAAACAAGTTGAAGCAAATAATATTATCGCCTTAGTACGAGATCTTAAAAAAGCTGAATCACTCAAACAACAAGGCATTGAGTTACGATTATTCGACTATGATCAACCTGAAACGCTCGCACCTGCTCTCGTTGGAATTGATAAATTATTGCTCATCTCAGCCAATGAAATTGGTCGTCGTACGCCACAGCACAAAGCTGTGATTGAAGCAGCAGTTGCCTCAAATGTGCCTTATATTGCTTATACCAGTTTACTCAATGCGGATAAAAACCCATTAGGATTGGCGCAAGAGCATCGTGAAACAGAAGCGCTGATCCAACAAAGCGGTTTGCACTACACCTTCTTGCGTAATAATTGGTACAGCGAAAATTATCTTGCGAATGTTCAACATACTGCCGATGTTGGAACACTTTATGGCAGTGCTGAAAATGGGCAAATCAATTCAGCCTCTCGTCAGGATTATGCAGAAGCTGCTGCCAAAGTTCTAACTTCAAATGCTCATGAAAATAAAATCTATGAATTGGCTGGTTCAACCAGTTTTACCCTTACCGATTTAGCACAATTTATTGGTTTAGCTACAGGTAAATCCGTGCAATATCAAAACATCAGCGCAAATGACTATAGCAAAGCATTAACAGAAGCTGGGCTTCCTGTAGGATTGGTCGAAGTGATTGTGGATGCGGATGTACAAACAGCAAAAGGTGCAATGTTTAGTGACAGTAACGATTTAGAAAATTTGATTGGTCGCAAAACCACAAGCATTCAAGATCAAGTGAAAGCTTCGTTGAGTAAGTAGCTTTATTAAATTAATAGCCTTCTTCAGTAATCACATTGTATATCAATCAATTGCATTCTCTTATAGAGCCATTCTCTATGAGAGAGTCGCTAGATTTTAAATATTTATGGATGAATATTTTTTACAGGTAAATCAATATTCATTTCTAAATCAGCAAGTGACTGACGCTGAGTGTTGTACATCGTGGCATTAAACACAGCTATTTTTTTCATTGTCATCGGATCATTAATATTCAAAATAGGTTTTAAGCGATGTTTGACGTACAAATGCGCCACTTCATCAAATTCAAAGTAAACATTTCCATTAAACATGATTCGAATCGGAACTTGGTAACGTCGTTTCAATTGAAAAGGAACAGATAGTTTGACAGGAATATCTAATTTTAAAGGAAATTTAGGTAGTAATTTATTTTGATAAACCAAATCTGTTGTGGTCTCCAAAGGCATTACCGTTGAAATTTGAATGGTCGTACTATAATCAATATCAACTTGAATTGGTGTCGCAACTTCAAACGCCAAACCTGCTAAATACTTACCTTGCAAAGGTAGGTTTAATTGCCGATCAATATTCAGCTCTGTGTCTAATACACCCTTCGCTTGGGTTTCTAAATAATTTCCCACATGAATTTTAGTGGGTAAAGAATCTGGTAAATTG
The DNA here is from genome assembly GCF_004209355.1 of Acinetobacter sp. WCHAc060025. NCBI lineage: Bacteria > Pseudomonadati > Pseudomonadota > Gammaproteobacteria > Moraxellales > Moraxellaceae > Acinetobacter > Acinetobacter sp. WCHAc060025. The sequence continues at coordinate 42,811 of NZ_SGSX01000010.1, forward strand.
ATTTGAGCGTGTTGTGCAGATACATACATTGACGCTTGTATATTCAGATATAGCCAAACACCAATCGCAATCAAAAGCACCACACTTATAAATGCGAGCAGTAAGTTTCGAAAAGAATTAAAAATCCACATCGCAAATATCCTATTTCACAACATTGGATTGTGAAGTATCCGCTTTCGTCATGTTTTCTCTTAAGTCATGCTTTTTAGAATTATTTAGTTCTTCTATACTTCGAGATAAACGTAGACTATTGAGTGGAATGGTGAGTTGCCCTTTTTCTATTTTTACTGGTAAGGTATTTTGCACATCCACAGTTGCTTCAAGTGCTGATTTAATTGGAACATTTAAATGCCCTTGAATCGGAATATTGGCTTTTAATGTTGTGACCAGTGGTACATGTAAATTTTCCTTAAGCACAGTTTTGACTGGTGCATCAAACTTTAAATGAACCTGCTGTTTTAATGGAACTTGTAAGTCAATTGGAACATCCATCTGAATCGGAATCGTACCTTTAAGTGGTAAAGTAATATCCTTACCCAACACTTGAACTTTAACTTTAGTATCGATTGGCATGTTTTGGTTAATTTTAAGTATTTCTTTTACAGGTATCATCGTTTCTATTGGAACTTGGTTATCAAAATAAACTCGTGGCGTTAAAGTCTGTGTAATCGGCACATTCAGTTTTTCATTGATTGGAATTTCCGCGTTTACTTTACCTGTGACATCGACATCCAAAGCATCATGTATTTGTACTTTTGCTTGTAACGGGGCTTTCAGGTCAATACTAACCGCCTGATTCTCTAAAGGAATATAGATACTAAAATGCTTAAAAACCCAAATAGCGATCAATACACCACAAACTGTAGCAATAAGTATAAAAGCAATTATTGAAATACCATGCTTGAGTTGCAAAATTCATTCCTTGAGGTTTTGACCATGATTTATTTTAATTTACTTTGTGATTTAATTTACATTTTTATGTATTAAAGTCGATTAATATTGTTTTATTTCTGCGATTATTCTTTTCTTTTTGAAGAATTTAAGAGCAAACATCCGAATTTAAATTTTATTATCTTTATATAGGCGATAAAAAACCCAACATTAAGTTGGGTTTTTCATACTTACAAATACAATTTAAACAATACGTTTAAAATTATGCATTTGTCTCAGCAGGTGCTTTCGGATAGCTTACGCCACACATTTGTTCTGCGATACGTAATACTTGGCAGCTATAACCCACTTCGTTATCGTACCAAACATACGCTGTCAAACGGTTACCAGAAGTGATTGTTGCTTGCGCATCAAATACACCCGCTGTACGCGAACCGATAAAGTCAGATGATACAACTTCAGTTGAGTTTGTATAACCAATTTGACCTTGAAGGCTTGAGTTGATTGAGATTTGACGAATGTATTCGTTCACTTCTTCACGATCAACTTCTTTCTCAAGTGTTAAGTTAAGAATTGCAAGCGATACGTTTGGTGTAGGTACACGTACTGAGTTACCAGTTAATTTACCTTGCAATTGAGGTAAAGCTTTTGCAACTGCTTTTGCAGCACCAGTTTCAGTAATCACCATGTTCAACGTTGCAGCACGACCACGACGATCCGCTTTGTGGTAGTTATCAATCAAGTTTTGGTCATTTGTAAATGAGTGAACTGTTTCAACGTGACCATTGATTACTTTGTATTTGTCTTCTAACACTTTCAATACAGGAGTGATCGCGTTAGTTGTACAGCTTGCAGCAGAAATGATTTTGTCTGAATCAATGATGTCAGCTTGGTTTACACCAAACACCACGTTCTTCATATCACCTTTACCAGGAGCAGTCAGTACCACACGACCTACGCCAGCACAGTTCAAGTGCTGAGAAAGACCGTCGATATCACGCCATTTACCAGTGTTATCAATTACAAGTGCGTTGTTGATACCATAAGCTGTGTAATCTACTTCAGCAGGGCTAGATGCATAAATCACTTTGATGAAGTTACCATTTGCAATGATTGCTTCGTTTTCTTCATCAACAGAGATTGTACCCTCGAAAGAACCGTGGATTGAGTCACGACGTAACAATGAAGCACGTTTCGCTAAGTCACCATCAGATGATTTACGAACAACAATTGCTTTAAGGCTTAAACCACGACCAAGACCTGATTGGCTGATGATTAAACGCGCTAAGATACGACCGATACGACCAAAACCGTAAAGTACAACATCTTTCGGCTCAACCAATGCTGGACGACCATTTAAAGAAGCTACTGCTTGAGCAACAAATGCATCAACGTCGCCGCCTTTTTCTTTATATTCAACAGCAAGTTTACCTAAATCAACTTCAGCAGAACCGATATTATCTAATTTTGCTAATGCTTCTAAAATAGGAAAAGTATGAACAACTGAAAGCTCAACATCCATCATACGTGTACGACGGTGTGCTTTAAGAATTTGAATAACTGAACGGTTCACTAAAGAACGACCGTACACAGAAGTCACAATGTTTTTTTCACGGTATAATTGACCAATTAATGCAATCATACGTTCCGCGATTTCTTCACGGTTTTTCCAGCGACCTTGGTGCTCTGCATGTAGGGCGATGATAGTGTCTTTGCTCACAGATACGTCCTCTATTTATGTATATATCTAGACATGGATTTAAATCGAGACAATTGTAAAGGAATTCTCTGCAAGATTGAATCAAAAGCTGAGATGCCAATGCAAAATTTCGCATATATTCACTATAATTTTACAAAATACCAATAATTATTTAAATGATGGTCTATTTTTATACAATTCTTTGACCTTAGCTCAAGCAATTCATTATTTTTCTTGTTTTCTCATTCTTCTCATTGCCTATCTTTTATTCATCAAAGATTTAATTTAAAAGTTCTAATCATTCAAACGCTCTGGAAGCTTTTCAACATTGTATTTCAAATGCTCAGTATTTTTTCGTTGCTTATAAATATGCAAAGCACCTTCTAAAGCCAATATCGCAACTGCGCACCAAATCGGAATATACGTCAGCCATTCATCTGCCTGAATCACTTCACCCAGTGCCAGTGAAACCAAAGCCAATAACACAGGTTCTAAATAACTCAGCAAACCAAATAAAACCATCGGTAAAAAACGACTGGCGAGAATATAACTCCCTAAACCAATTGCACTCAGTAACCCTAGCCCTAGCACGACAATAATTAAAGTCGGTGAATCAACGAATTTACCATAAGCATTTAAGCCCGAATGTGCGAAATAAATTGCAACAGGGATGCAAATCAGAATATCCCACCAAAAACCACCTAAATTATCTGTTTTGATTTGCTTACGAATGAGAAAATACAACGCATAACCGACTGCAACAGATACCGTTTCCCACGCTATACTGCCTAGACGCCACAACTCATGTCCAACACCTAGAATCGCAAAAGCTACCGCAAGCATCTGGAATTTGGATAATTTTTCTTTATAAATTAGACTTCCAGCGAGCACCAATACCAACGGCAAAAGAAAATATCCCAGCGAAACTTGTAATCCTCGGCCATTCATTGGCCCCCAAAGGAATAACCATAACTGGAAGCATGTTAATGCAGAGGTAATCATTAAAAGTAAAATTAATAAAGGTTGTTTGACTAAGCGTTGAAAAATAGTTTTAACATGTGCAAAGTCCCCACTCCACAACATAAATGCCGTTAAAAAAGGCAATGTGGCAATAATTCGCCAACCAAACGTTTGCTGACTGTCAAAATCCCCAAGTAGCTTGGAATAAAAATACAAAACCCCAAAAGTGACCGATGCCAATATAGACAATGCTACGCCTTTAAACATCAGTCGCCTCACGGTGATTAAAAAACATTCCCTAGTATTATAAACATCTTCCGAGCGAATTAACTTGAACTTTCATTTATTTTTAAGCTTTAACCCAAACATATTTTTTGAAGATGATTCGATTCAAACTGTTCCACTTAAAAGTGAATATTATTCAGTCACATTTTGCTTCGTTCTGATCAAATCTTTAACACTAAATCCTACACTTTGCGCATAGCGCAAAAATTCTGTCACCTGTGCTTCATCTGGATGAGGATTTCGAGATAGTAACCATAGGTACTTACGTTTTGGCTCTCCGACCAAAGCCATCTGATATTGTGGATCTATTTTGAGCACCCAATAATCACCACGAGCAACGGGCAACCAACGAATCGCTTCAGGAATAAAACTGACTTTAAATTTAGAATTAAATGGCTCATTGCTAATAAAAGCCTCACCTAATGAGCGTAGTTCTTTTCCATCATGGGTCATACAACGGTTATCTACCGCAACATTTCCATACTCATTTACCGTATAGCGTGCTGTTACATCAGATTTACATTCTTTTTGAAAATACATCGGTTTTCGTGCAACTTCATACCATAATCCAAGGTATTGGCTTAACTCTAATTTCGGAACAGCAGCTAAAGTTGTATTTTCGGCATAAGCTTTAGGAAAAATTCCAGCCGCAAAAAAAATTCCGCCAATTATTATTACTTTCTTCATATTATCAATATTGGGTAATGTTTTAAATAATTGCACCTTATCCCCTCAAAATGACTTTCTAATATTTATAATAAAATAATCATAAATTAAACAAACGACTGTAGCATTATGTATCCTCCACGATACAAAATACGACAGCCTTAAGTTTTATTCACCCAAATTATTACTGCAATAATCTGGCTTTCAGACGCACAATTTCATCCCGTAATCGCGCGGCTTGTTCAAACTGCAATTCTTTCGACGCTTTTAACATCTCTTTTTCCAGCTTGGTAATGTGCTTGGTAAATAATTTAGGATCAGACAATAAATGTTGTTCATCAGCAGTCAATGCTTGATGCTGCTCTGCAATCCCCGCTTCAATTTCTTCATCTTTTAGCACTTCACCTGTATCAATCTCTTTGATCACTTGTCTTACTGCACTGCGTGGTGTAATGCCGTGTTCTTCATTGAATTGAATTTGTTTGGTTCTACGGCGATCAGTTTCATCGATCGCTTTTTGCATCGAATCCGTTATACGATCCGCATATAAAATTGCTTTACCTTTCACATGACGAGCAGCACGACCAATGGTTTGAATTAAAGAGCGTTCAGAACGTAAAAAACCTTCTTTATCTGCATCGAGGATAGCAACCAAAGACACTTCTGGCATGTCCAAACCTTCACGTAATAAGTTGATTCCAACCAAGACATCATGCACACCTGTACGCAGTTCATGAATAATTTTCACACGTTCTACAGTATCAATATCAGAGTGCAAATAAGCAACTTTAACCCCATATTCCTTTAAATAAGAAGTTAAATCTTCCGCCATACGCTTAGTCAAAGTTGTGACAAGTACGCGCTCATCCAATTCTTTACGAATATTAATTTCAGATAAAACATCATCGACTTGGGTCAATACTGGACGTATTTCAATGGTAGGATCGACCAATCCTGTAGGTCGTACTACCTGCTCTGCCACTTGTTCAGATTTTTCTAGTTCATATTTTGCAGGCGTTGCACTGACATAAATCGTTGCAGGAACGATACGTTCCCATTCTTCAAATTTCATCGGACGATTGTCTAAAGCACTCGGTAAACGGAAACCATAATTGACTAAGTTTTCCTTACGCGAACGGTCACCTTTATACATTGCACCAATTTGTGGAACAGTCACGTGAGATTCGTCGATAATCAACAAAGCATCGTCTGGGATATAGTCGAACAAAGTCGGCGGTGCTTCACCTGCTGGTCGTCCAGATAAATGACGAGAATAGTTTTCAATACCATTGGTATAGCCCAATTGTTGCATCATTTCTAAATCATAACGGGTACGTTGCTCAATCCGCTGCAATTCAATCAGTTTGTCATTTTCTTTAAAATAAACTTGACGCTCTTTGAGTTCTTCTTTGATCGTACCAATCGCACGTTCTAGATTATCTTTCGGTGTCACATAGTGACTTTTGGGATAAATCGTCACACGCGGTGCTTTGCGTACCAATTTTCCAGTAATTGGATCAAACCAACGAATCGAATCCACTTCATCATCAAACAATTCAACCCGTACTGCATGTTGATCAGATTCCGCAGGGAAAATATCAATAATTTCCCCACGAATACGATAAGTACCACGTAAGAATTCTAATTCATTCCGCGTATATTGCATTTCAACTAAGCGTCGAATGATGTCATCACGACTAATTCGGTCACCTTGCACGATATGCAACAACATACTCATATAGGCATTTGGATCACCCAAACCATAAATGGCAGATACAGAAGCCACAATAATCGCATCACGGCGTTCTAATAATGCCCGTGTCGCAGAAAGGCGCATTTGGTCAATATGATCATTAATCGCGGAGTCTTTCTCGATAAATGTGTCCGATGATGGTACATAAGCTTCAGGTTGATAGTAGTCATAATAACTGACGAAATATTCAACCGCATTATTGGGGAAAAATGCTTTAAACTCGCCATAAAGTTGTGCTGCTAAGGTTTTATTATGCGCCATGATAATGGTTGGTCGTTGCGTTTGTGCAATGACATTTGCCATGGTATAGGTTTTACCTGAACCCGTTACACCTAATAAGAGTTGATCGTGAAAGCCCTTATTCACCCCATCAACCAATTTAGCAATCGCTTGGGGCTGATCTCCCGCAGGTTGATAATTTGTCACAAGTTCAAAAGGTTGATTTTCACTCACAATAATTCACTCTTTGACCAATTTGAAAGACACAGCTTCTAGTTTAACAGAAAGCGATTGAAACAACGGTTTCATCTCATTTTAAATGGGGCTTTTTACACAATATTCAACAAATACCCTTGACCCTTTTGGGTTTCAATAGCAACATGGAAACAAGCCGATTACAAGATGAAAAAACATGACTTATCACTACCATGATGAAAGCATAATCAAAGAGTTACCTGAAGACACAATTTTTGTCTTTGGCAGTAATATGGCGGGCACTCATCAAGGTGGTGCTGCAAAAACAGCATTATTATACTTCGGTGCGACGAAAGGAGTTGGTCGTGGCTGGGCGGGGCAAAGCTTTGCGATTCCAACCATGAATGAGCATTTACAACAAATGCCACTTTCTCAAATCCAACATTATATTGATGATTTTAAAATTTATACTAAAAATCACCTTAAAATGAAGTACTTCATTACCTCAGTGGGTTGTGGTGTCGCAGGTTATAAAGTCGAAGAAATTGCACCAATGTTTAAAGGCATTTCACGCAATGTTATTTTCCCAGTTTCATTCCGTCCATTTGTAGAAAAAACACTGCCTAAACTGACACAAAAACTGCTACACAGTTTTCTCACAGCAGATGTTATTTTCAGCGCAAATTTAGAACAAAAAGTTCAAGATTTAGATTTAACTGAAGCTGAAAAGAGTTTAGCCCAAATCGTGATTAATACACCAATGTATCCTACTGATAGTAATGGGCGAGATCGTAGCTTTGAAATCAGTGATATTCTAAATACGCTTAAGAGCAAGCAAGTGATTGATGCTGATATTCAGCATGATGAAACAAAAACACTTGGTGGGGTAATTTTAGCAATTTTAGAGTTGTATAATATTAACGAGCATGATTTTATAGAAGCGTGGAATGCTCAAAAAGAAATTTCTCCACCTAAAGCTGCAAATAAGGCTAAAAAATAAGCTATATTATACCAAGGCTTTATTTTAAATTTTTTACAACATTTATAAAAACAAGGAAATCATTATGGGAGAAGTCGATCTATCTATTTTCAACTTATCTCCCATGGCAATGTGGATCCAAGACTTTAGTGCGGTCAAAAAAACTTTCCAGCAATGGCTAGACGATGGTGTTGAAGACCTAGAACAATACCTTCTAGAAGATCCTGAACGCTTACAACCTTGCTTAGTAATGATTCGCACTATTCGTGTGAATCAAAGCACTTTAGATATGTATGAAGCATCCAATCTCGATGAAATCTTACATAGCTTTGCAAACTTACACTCAGAAAAAATCAGTATAGAAAAGGTTAATTTTTTTGTTTCTTTATGGAATAAGAAAACACAATACATTTGTCCATCTGTAAACTATACCTGTAAAGGCAAACAAATTGACATTCAACTTAAAGCCAGTTTTATGCCTGGCTATGAAGACAGCTGGGAGCGTTTGTTACTGACAACTGAAAATATTTCTGATTACCAAAATGCGCGACGATTTGCTGAAACTTTATTTTTACATTCCCCTACTGCATTGTGGGTAAGAGACTATAGCCAGATCAAAGTAATATTTGACCAACTAAAACAACAAGGCGTAAATGATCTCGTCCGCCACATGACAAAACATCCGGAGTTTGTCAAAAAATGCTTTGAAAGTGTAAAGAATATCGGCGTTAACCAAGCTTTACTAGACCTTTTTAAAGCTGGTAATAGACAATTGTTCTTTGACAATTTATGGCAAATTCTTCGGGAATCTAGTCAGCAAAATTTCCATGCCCAATTATTAGCTTTATGGAATGACGAACACCAACAAAGTAGAGAATGTGAGTATCAAACTGTTCATGGAGATATTCTCAATATACGTGAACAATTGGTGATCTTTCCAAATTCACATAATAATTGGGACACAGTGCAAATTGCATTTACAGATTTTTCTGAGCGAAAAAAATTAGAAAATCATTTATTACATCTCAGTAAGCACGATCAGCTCACTCAACTCTATAACCGTACTTTTTTTAATGATGAGATTTTAAAACTCCAATCTACAATTTTTTACCCGGTATCCTGTGTATTTTTCGACCTCAATGGTTTAAAAGAAATTAATGACATCTATGGGCATGACCAAGGTGACCAAATTCTGAGAAGATTTGGCAAAATTTTAAAAACAAGTATTACTCAAACCCATTATTCAGCTTCTCGACTTGGCGGAGACGAATTTGTCATTCTCATGCCGAAAGCAAAGCAAATTCATATCAATAGATTATTAGATAAAATTCGTTATGAATTAGAAGTTGACCAAATCAAACATCCGGACTTCCCTATTCATGTTGCAATTGGTTATGCAACGACACAGTCAAATGAGTCCATTGAAGCCTTGCTTAAAAGAGCTGATGAAATTATGTATTCCAATAAGCAAGCTTTTTATAATTCATCTCTCAAAGATTAACATTAAAATAATAAGCTACACTAAATAATTAATAAAACTTAATGTTTTAAAATATAAATTAAATATTGATAATCAATATTATGCCTCGCAACCCTTAACCTCTGCTATGGGTTTTGCAATGTCTCAACCTCATGAAAAAAGTTGAAAATATGTTATGTCTCGCTGATATTAACATGTATGAAAAAGAAAAATATTATCAATATTTTGAACAAATTATTGAAGAATAAATTCTGATAAATATAAAAACGCTATAATAAAAAATAGGCGCTTAAAGCACCTATTTTTTTATTTCATGTTGAACTTAACGCTTACCCATCGAACGACGAGTACCTCGTGGTGGCATCCACGTACGATCTGCATATTGCTGTGGTTTTGGACGCATGTCTTCCACATCTTCATCCGCAGGTTTCGCATCATTTGCATGCTTAACAGGAAATGGAAGTTTTACTACGGGCTTTTTCTTGGGAGTATTTTGGGTGCTCATGTGATTCACTCAATTTTAACTGTGCATATTGTACGAAAATTTCTGCATCGATGCGAGTGATTGGCAAATTCAGCCTACATTTGTATTTTCTTGATACAGTATATTTTGAATTTTCGTGCATTTTTAGTGAATTTGCATATTTTTTGGACGACCAACTTGCTATTTTTAAGCTATGATAGTTTGCTTTTTATTTTTTAATCCCTATAAGAAGGAATACTGCCGTGGACGTACGTCTCTCTGATCGTGTAAATGCCATCAAACCGTCTCCAACGCTTGCTGTTACCAACAAAGCTGCTGAATTAAAAGCTGCTGGTAAAAACGTAATTGGACTCGGTGCTGGCGAACCAGATTTTGACACCCCACAACACATCAAAGATGCTGCTATTGCTGCAATTAATAACGGTTTCACAAAATATACCGCTGTTGATGGTACACCAGGCCTTAAAAAAGCGATTATTGCAAAATTAAAACGTGACAATAATCTTGAATACGCTGCTAACCAAATCTTGGTTTCTTGCGGTGGTAAACAATCATTCTTTAACTTGGCACTTGCTTTGTTAAACAAAGGTGATGAAGTGATCATCCCTGCACCTTACTGGGTAAGCTACCCAGATATGGTGATCATCGCTGAAGGTGTGCCAGTTGTTGTAAAATGTGGTGAAGAACAACGTTTCAAAATTACGCCTGCTCAACTTGAAGCTGCTATCACTGACAAAACGCGTTTAGTGGTATTAAATAGCCCATCTAATCCTACAGGTATGATCTATACGAAAGCTGAATTAGAAGCTTTGGCTGAAGTTCTTCGTAAATATCCTGAAGTTTACATCGCTTCTGATGATATGTATGAACCAATCCGTTGGGATGATGAGTTCTACAACATCGCAACTGTTGCACCAGACCTTTATGACCGTGTAATCGTGCTCAATGGTGTATCTAAAGCATATGCCATGACTGGCTGGCGTATTGGCTATGCAGCAGGTCCTGCAAAATTGATTGGTGCGATGAAAAAAATCCAATCTCAATCTACTTCTAACCCAACTTCTATTTCACAAGTTGCTGCTGAAGCTGCATTGAATGGTCCTCAAGACGTTCTTCAACCTATGATCGAAGCGTTCCACCGTCGTCATGACTTAGTGGTAAATGGCTTGAATGACATTAAAGGTATCACTTGTCTTCCTGCTGATGGTGCATTCTATGCATATGCGAACATCCGTCCATTGATTCGTGCGAAAGGTTTAAAATCTTGCACAGAGTTCTCTGCATGGTTATTGGAAGAAACTGGTGTTGCTGTTGTTCCTGGTGATGCGTTCGGTTTAGGCGGTTATATGCGTATTTCTTATGCAACTGCTGACGAAGTTCTTGTTGATGCACTTGCACGTATCAAAAAAGCTGCTGATTCAATCGAAGGCGTAGATGCTGCGATTGCTTCAATTGCTGCTGAAAAATAATCGGTATTAAAAAATAGGGCGTTTTATACGCCCTTTTTATTGCATTACAAACTGACTTTCATTTAGGTAATGTATACAAGTTTCAAAATAAATTAAAATTTAACTTATTGATTTAATTTAATTAAATAACGTAAGACTCTTGCAAATTAGTTACTTAAAATCTCTCAAGTCAAAGTCTCTTATTATAAAAACACATCATAATGTGATCATTTAAATAATAAATCTCAACAACCTCTAAATAAATACGAATTAAATTTTAATTCCGAAAATACTCCTCTATTGTTTCTATTCTTTTCCAATAATATTCTGGAAATTTTTCGATATTATTATCTTTTTTTTAATTTTTTGAATTTCTATTATTATATTCTTCCTAATAATTAAAGGTGTTTTTTCATATAATTCACCAATTCTTTCAGGCCTGCTTTCTAAATAAGCTAGAATGAATAATGCATATATTTTATCTTTTTCAGGTTCACCATTAATTTTACTAATAATTAAATTTAAATCATCTCTCGAACACATTAATTCTAATTTTTTTATGTTATTTAACAACATAGATTCGTGTTCAAGTTTTCCAACTCTTTCTAAAAAAACTTTTTCATCAAGATCACACTCTTTTAGATTATAACTTTTCCATATTAAAAAAATTATTAATATCCCCCCTATTAAAATTAAGATTTTTTTTAATTTTATAGTCATCTATTTTACCTCTAATAGGCTTTGTTGCACAAAGGTTTATAATTTGAAGCATTCCCCAACTCACTCAAATTTAAGTTACAACTCGAGTATGAGGTCGACCTAATTCCGTAAATTTATTTAGTACGGCTATACGGGCATGTATTTCATTTACTTGACTTGAAAAATGCCTAGCTGACAACTTATCGCCTAATAATTTGATGCAATGCATCTTGGTTTCCACCAAACTGCGGCGATGATAGCCTGACCATTTTTTCCATAATGTCCTGCCTAAATGTTTAACTGTTCGAAGTAATTCATTTCGCTCTAGCGAGCTACTCTTTGTATCTTTCCATGGTTTCGCATTTTTTCTAGGTGGAATCACCGCATGCGCTTGCCGATCTGCAATGACCTGACGGCATTGCTTGGTGTCATAAGCTCCATCGGTATAAACAGAGTCAATCTGCTCATCTTGTGGAATCTGATTAAGTAAATCACCAAGCACCTGTGAATCACTGACATTATTGGTTGTGAGCTGAATAGCGCGTATTTGTAGGGTTTTGGCATCTATACCAATATGTAGTTTACGCCATTGGCGACGATATTATCGACGAGTAGGTGGAGACAATTACTGCTTTTTTGATAGTTAATTGCAATATCAATATGCTTTTGTCTTCTACAAATAGTGGAATAATCTGGCGCTGTCCAATCTAAACTACAAAGCCAGTGACCATACGTAAAGACAGACGGAATAAGGATTTAATCATCAGACAGCATTGGATAGCTGCATCAGAATAGGTTTGATTTCGACCATGTTTACCTTTTGGTTGAGCGTACCATTGAGTTTTGGGATCAAACCAAATAGAGATATTTCCTCGATTTATTAATGCTTTGTTATAAAAAGACCAATTGGTTGTACGATAGATTTTAGGTGTGGGCTTATTCATTTGAGAATTATAATGTTGAATAAGCCTTAACGGTAGGTTTGTGCAACAAAGCCTTCCATTCATAAATAACCGTAAAGATTTCAAAACTATCACAACTATATTTTAACTCCTATTATACTTCAATTTATAACCTTTATCCATATTTTTTAGTGAAGAACCTACAATCTTCAGACTATTTATTTCTTCATCACTATAATTCAGTTTACTCATTAATTTTGTATTATTTAATATCTCAAAAAAATTTTTTTCTATATTAACATTATTATTGAATAAAAAATCTAAAAACATACTTAATTGATGCTGATCTCGATATAAATAAGCATAAATTAAATAAGTATAAAATTTATTTTCATCACCTTTCAATTTATTTGCATAAGTATTGACATCATTTATGAAATCATATCTATCAGAATTACAATATTCCCTTAAATCAAAACCAATTATTTTTTCGTTTAAATTCATTTCTTTAAACAAAATACTATTTTTACTATTAATATTTGATAAGCATTTTTTATATTCAAAATCAGAACATCCTATACTTAACATCAAAAAACACCCTAAAATTAATTTATTTAACATGCAGCTCACCCCAATTATTAACTTTTTCTCTTTTCCACCCCATACCAGAATACCAACTATTATTCCCTCCACTCCAAACTCCTAATTTCTCTTTTTTAGTATTAAAAATAAAACCATCTAATTTATTCCACTGTTCAAAATTGTCATTTTTATTTACGGTAACGCACCCCAAACTATTTTGCCCAGGGTGTAATCTAAACCCACTTCGACCCTTACTATCAAAATCATCAATCCACTCATCATCTTTAAATAATGCATACCAATCAGAATGCCCTCTAGCTGGAACTAAATAGTATTTTCCATTTGGTATAGCTGTACCATTTGAATTAAACACTCCTGCATAAACATCTCCACCTGTAAACACATTTTTTATACTTATTGTTTTTTTTGTTTCTCTGTCATAACCTGTAATAATTCCTTTTGCTTTATCATAATTTAATATTACATAAAGCCCCATCGGATCCACCAACTGATTCGGATCATTCACATATGCAGAATTATTTAATCCACCAAATAATCCTATCGGATCCTTACTAACATACCTTGCACTAAATGACTCATAGTATCTGTAACGGTTATAGTGTAATCCTGTTTCATAGTCGTAATACTGCCCTTGGAATCTCAGGTTAGTTTGCTCAAGCAAGTTGTCACTGGTATTGATCTCTAAAGCTGTCCCCCATGTATCCTGCTTAATTTCCCAAATACACTCACCTAACTCATTACTCAGCGTTTGCGGTGTACCCACTTGATCACAGTGATAAAATGCAACACGCTCTAACTCAGCTTTGTTCTTTCTCATTTCAGTTTTCCAAACGGGATCTTTATAAATTGAGTAAGGTTCTGTTTGGAATCTTGAGTAGTCTGGTGTTTCTATCAGTTTAATAAAACCTGTATAACCCGTTTGAAACAATGGCACAAAGCTATTTGGTTCATAGACATAATGTTTGGTGTAGTTTTGATTATTTTCAGAGTTTTCTTTATTTAAGTTTGATTGATATGACTCCCACACCATCAAATCACCATCCCAACCAAATAAGGTTAAGCCGCTATTTGTGCTATTGGTTGAATTTTGACTATTTTTAAATAATCGTCTTCCAAATACATCATAACCATAGCTGGTGATTTGACCATTATTCTCACTTTGAATTAAGCGATTAAGGTTGTCCCAAGTCAGTTTCAGCGTTTTACCTGCTTGCGTGGTTTCAATGACATTACCCTGAGCATCGTATTTGTAGTGTTTACCTTGATATTGCGTAATCAGGTTATTTTTTACTTGCGAGGATTGAGTGGCAATCGGGTCGATCAAATTGCCTGCTGGGTCAAAGGCGAAGCTTTCTGTTGTATGTGGGCTTTGTGTTTTGATTAAGCGTCCAATCGGATCATATTGGTAATTCAATTTACCTAAGCGACTATCATTCACTTGAGTCAGTAAATAGTTATTGTCGTATTGGTAGTGACGCTCAGCTTGGTGTTTTGCTTGTTGTAATTGGTCTGTTGTTTCTTGTTCAGGACGGATAATCTGTGAACTGAGTAAGCCAACATCATTGTAGTTCTTGGTTTGAATTAAACCATTTGCCAACATACGGACTGTTTCACGATGTAAGTCATCTCGTTGAAATGCCACCATGTCTTGTTGGTTAAAGGCAATGCCATAGATATGCCCTGAACCATAGCTCAGATTGGTTTGGACTTGCCCATCTGGACGGATGGTCTTGGTTAAGTTGCCGAGTTCATCATATTCATAACGCAGTACTGCAGTCAGTGGTGTCAGATTCGGTACTTTGTAATGTTGGTGTTCTCGTACCAATTGTCCAAGCTGATTTCTGTAAAAGTCGATTTGGCTTTCTGCATTTTTCGCTTGGCTGAGTTGATTATTCAGGTTGTATTCAAATTCCTCAGTTTGGCTATGCCGTGTTTGTAAGTGAGTATATGTTTTTGAAGCGATTGTACCGTCTTGGTGATAGCCGAATTGAGTTAAAATATTCGGTTGGCGAATTTGGAACAGTTGCCCATTTTCTCTATAGCTATAATGTTTTTCTTCACCATCAAAATCCTGTTCATGCACCAATTGCCCAAAGCGGTTATAGTCAAATAAGTATTCCGCATGGTTTTGATTGATCAGTTTTTGAATACGTCCTTGTTTGTCCCATTGGTAGCCAATTTGATGTTGATTCGCATCGACCCGTTGTTCAAGTAAACCTACTTGATTATAACGATACTGTGTCATTAAACCTTTGGTATCGGTATGTTTCAGTAAACGCCCTTCTTCATCATGGCTAAATTGTTCTTTCAGTCCATCAGGGTATATGATCGCCTGTAGCTGTCCTTTGTCTTTGCCTTGCGTACTGTAAATGTATTGTACGGCTTTAGCATCAGCAGATTGTTGTGCAGTCAGTGTACCGTCTTCATCGTATTGCCAAGCGCTTTCTTTACCTGAACAATCACTATAAGACACCATTTGCCCAAGGTCGTTGTATTGGATCTTCTTCGAGCCACCTTTGGCATCGGTAATTTCGACAATTTGATTATCATTGTTATATTTATATTGCGTGGTATGTCCAAGTGGGTTGATTTCCCTGGTCACATTACCATCTGCATCATATTGTTTTTTCCAGATATTGCCCTCTGGGTCTTTAGTTTCGGTTAAGTTTCCTTCTTCATCATAGGCAAAACGGATAATCCCACCATTGGGTTGGACGATTTTAATTAGTTGGTCTTGGTCATTATAAACTTGTTCTGTTTCTAAGCCTGTAAAGTCAATTTGACGGGTGATGCGTTTTTGACTGTCACGAGATAACCATTTCTCTCGTCCATCAGCCAAACGGGTACGATAGGTAAAACCATCGAGATCAAAATAATAATAGGTCGGTACATCATAAGCATCATACACAGCAACTTGACGTAAACGTGGATGCCACTCTAAACGAGTTTTGAAACTATCATCATCTGCCCATTCAGCAATCGCTTTGGCTTTAGCATCAGTGGATTCATAACGGATATTCTGTCCACGTCCTGTACGATCTGTATAACGGGTCAGTTGATGTGCATTGTTATATTCATAACGACGTGTATGACCATTTTGATCTATAGCTTTGGTCAAGTTGCCTTGTTGATCATATTCATATCGTGCCAAGGCTTCTGCTTGATCATCTACAAAAGCGGCGATAACTTTGGCTTGATCGTTAAATGCAAATTTAACTAAGTGTTTGCCACGTTTCAGTTGGAAATCAATCGCTTGTAAATAAGCAAATTGCTCAAACAACAGATAAGTTAAAACAACTTTTTCATTGGTCTTATCGTTAAACTGTTGCACTACATGGTAATGCTTTCCACCATTAAAACTATGGAAATGGAAATTCCACTCTGAACCAAAATTCAGCAATAAATCACCATCAGTATGTGGCGTAACAACAAAACCTTCAAATGGAACAATATATTCTTCATAGACAATCGACTCAGGCAGTTGGTGCTTACGTCCATTGCTGTCGATAAATAAGTAACCATTTTTATTTTGAATAATCACATTGGAAAATGGCATCATCCAACGTGCGCCGATCATGCTGTGATCAAACTCATTCATTTGTGAGTTATATTGACGACTAAAAGCAAAACCTACTTTCGGTAAATAAAAGTCTGAATGATTCACCCGTTCTGCACCAATCGAATAACTGATACTATTTCCAGATTGGGAATCTTTACCCGTACAAGGTGGATTATTTAAAGCATCTGCTTGTAATGTTAAAAACTCTAAAGTATCACCACGGGTATGTTGTTCATGTTCACCCGTTTGATTCAGCGGCACACTGGCACTGGCTTTATTACCCTGTGCTTTAATTGCTTTTAAGGTTTCTTGAATCAACCATGCAAGGGTATATTTTGTTCCAGCATTACCTTGTTGTTGAATAACAGTAGGTAGAGTTGTTAATGCTTGATTCGCTTCTTTTTGTAATGGTGAAATACCTGTCGGTTTTTTGAGCTTAGGCATCATACTAGCAAGCGCACTAGTTTGTGTTAGATCAATTAAAGGTTTAACCCAATTACTAAATTTTTCTGCAGGATCACGTTTTTCAGCAGTCGCACCCAAGCTAATAGTTGGTGATACAACTCCTCCACTAATAGGCGTCGAAAACGCTGTGAGGATTGATGTACCTAATGTCGTCGCACCTGTTAATAAGGTCGCTAATTTTCCTTGGGTTTCTTTTAAAAACTTTTCTAAGTCTCCTGCCATTTGCGCATTTAAATGCAAAGTCATCCGGCGAAGATCAGCTTCTTTCATTTTACCATTTTCAGGGTATAAACATTCTGCCATCAAACCGAGCAATGGTCGAAGTGCCATACGTACATGCGCTTCTGCTTGTGGCTCTAAATATAAACCGATCAAGTTCATACTCATCAGTGCAGCTTGTTGTACACCTGCTTCACCTGTTTTTTGATCCGTAGCGAACAGTAAAAGATCTAAAACAGACCCTGTTAAAGCAAAAATATTGGCAACTGTTGGCACATTCGCCAAACTTTTTAACTGTCCAAGGTTGGTATGACCACATTGCTTGAGATAGCTTTCGATTTGATGCGCAATAAATTTATGATCTTCTGTATGCGTCACACTGGCTAAGTTAAACACTGCCAACTCGACTGCTGGTTTGGCTTGATTTTGATTCGTTTGACCTGTCGCTGAATTATTTGTTCCAACAGTTGTATTTTCAGTCTCGGAATTTCTTGAATTATCGATTAACGCCATTTTCTTACCCTAATATTTTCTATTTTTTAAATAAAATTCACATTTAGCAAAGACAAAATAATTGATATTTACTTTGAATTATTTTGCGCATTAAAAACATTTTGCTCATCTGCTTTGACTTTACGTGTGGTAATTTTAGTCGTTAAAGTCCGTGACTCTTCTAACTCCATTTTCACAAAATCGCCATTACTGCTTGTGATGGATGGTGATGTTGACCTCGGCGTAGAAGATGGCATTGGCAATGATTGTACTGCTATTGGTTCAGGATCCTCCCCAATTGGAGTGGTTTGAGCATTTCCAAAAAGTGGCGAACTTGCCGATGGCGCACTTGCAGCCCCATTACGTGTAGTGATGGTATAAGTTAAGAATCTTGAAGAATATTCATCTTTTTTAATCACATCATCATCCATTGAAAAAGATGAATTCGTTTGCCCTTTATTGCCAGTACTATAATTACTGACAGCATCTGCTGCTGAATGACCATTAAACCCTAACGCGCCAACAAAACCTGTATTATTACTAATCCCAGATAACAAACCATTGGTTTTCTGTGCAATAAGTGCAGAGGCTTGATCTTTGAAAAAGTCGACACCTTGCTCTTTAATTGCTTGTAAAGACTGACTTGGATTCGCCAACATTTGTCCTACATTCATCATTTGCGAAGGTGATAAATTTAAATTTAAGGCAGAAGACACAGAGCTTAATGCACTCGAAGTAAATTGTTCTTTAAATTGACCTAGTGTCTGATTTCCAAGATCTTTAAGCGCATTTTTTCCTATATTTTTTAAGGTATCGCCATTTAGAGAGAATAAATTATCTTTGAGTTGCGACATCATATTTTGTCCCAAAGAACCCAAAGCATTTTGGGCAAAACCTGCAATTCCTCCTACAACATCTTCTGACCAAGTATAGTTACGATTGAAATGGCTTGCTTGATCCCATGCACTGCGTGGATCAGTTTCAAACTCTACTTTAGCAGGACCAGGTGCAATCCCCGTCACTTGTGCAAAGCCATTTCCGTCCAACTTTCCTGAAACCTGTTTACCTAGTGAATCAATCACTTTAAAACCCGTCTGTTTAAAAAAGTCCTGACCACCGTAACTTTTTAACAGATCTAATGCGCCTTTTAATGGATTTGAGGATGGTAGCTGCGCCGAAGCACTTGCACTTGCGCCGGGTTGAAATAAATGTTGCCCTGCATTGACTTGGAACTTACCACCTGTTTTCGGGAAAATACCTGAACCATTTAAAGTGATTTGTGAACTTGCACCTGTAATCACAATCTCTTTCGGGCTACTGATAACAATTTTGTCATCAGTTGATGAAATGGTAATGCCCTTTTTAGCCAAAATATCCAAAGCATCTGACTGTGCTTGAACTTCAATTTTACCTTGTGCAGCTACGGCTTTAATTCCACCTTGCGCAGCAAACAAACTGACTTTACCTAAAGCTTGACCCACTAAATTCTTTTGGGTACTGAGGTTGATACTGTCCCCTGCAACTTGATTAATTATCCCTGTTGCAGAAAGATGAATATCCTCAGGAGTGCTCAAAGCAATTCCATCTACAGAACTCAGTAGCATGATTGCTTTTTTATATTTGGCTATATCTTTTTCGATTTCATCTGCAAATGCTTTTAATTGCTCTAAGGACTCGATTTCATCCGTTTTTTGACCTTTTGCAATATCACTTAATGCTTTACTACTTGTTTGGCTACCTTCCAATTGTTTTTTGGCAATGTCTGAATCTAGGTGTTCACCTTTGGCTTGATCTTGCTTATAAGTTGAGACCAATAAACCTTGCCCTGCACGAACTGCACCCCATTGATCGGTTCTCAGTTCAAAACCTTCGCCACGATCAGCACTTTCAGCTTTATCTTTAGGGTGACTCAGCTTTCCTAAATTCAGTTGTGTTACACCATGACTACTTTGTAATTGTGTGCTAATTTGCCCAGTCGTATCATCAAATCTGAGTTGCCCAAAACCTTCACCTTGGTATTCTTTGCTTCGTATACCTGCTAACTTTTTAGTATCGGGTAATTTGCCCTTTTTATCGAATTGCGTTGGATGACGTTGTGCTTCGTGGATACGCCCTACAACAAATGGTCGGTCAATATTGCCATCAAAGAAATCAATGACCACAATCTCGCCAATACGCGGCAGGAATCGAGCACCATAGCCTTCACCAGCCCATGGTGTAAGTACATCAACCCACGCAGAATCGGTATCATTGTCATTCGAACCTGCACCACCATCATGGGTATTGTCTTCATTTCGAGTGAATAGAAAACGAACTTTAATCCGCCCCCACTCATCTACATGAATCTCCTCTCCACTAGGACCAACTACTTTGGCACGTTGTGGTGATGCACTTGGGCGATGTTGCAGTGGGTTATATTCTGGAACTGTGCTGATATTTCTACGTTGTAAAATAAGGTGATTGGCTTGGCGTTCATCTTTATTATTGGTTGTAATTTCAGCCTGTTGCCACTGGCTTTGTTTAAGTAATGCCGTGACTTGATCCGTTAAGTCTTTAGGTAAATTATTCTGATTATAAAAAGTCTTCGATGTAATTAAAAATTCTTTATCTGCACCTTCATGCTGATCAATCTCAGGATGCTCATTGAACTCAAACCAATAACCCACATTTGCATCACGTACTGTAGAAGTTGCAGTGAACTGTTTGGCTTGTGAATCATAATAGTTACTTAAGTTTTCGTTAAACTTTTCAATTTGACTATTACCTGATTTGGTTGCACCATCTTCGCCATTTAGATCTTGAATCCATGCAGGGCTAAAATGCCATGCTTGTTCTAATCCTAAGCTCGCATTGTCTT
This sequence comes from Acinetobacter sp. WCHAc060025, assembly GCF_004209355.1. Lineage (NCBI taxonomy): Bacteria > Pseudomonadati > Pseudomonadota > Gammaproteobacteria > Moraxellales > Moraxellaceae > Acinetobacter > Acinetobacter sp. WCHAc060025. Next base: position 63,666 of record NZ_SGSX01000010.1, read on the forward strand.
GATTCTCACTATGGCTATGTTTACTTTGGACTGAACCAGCACCTTCTTCTGTCTCAAGTGCGTCTGCTTGCCAACGTTGAATATGAACAGAAGTCGGTTGAATTGAGCGTTGTCCAATAAAATTGGTAATGCTGTCTTGCTTTTCTGTAGCACTACTGCGATGGAAACGAATATTCTTACGATCTAATGATTTATATTGTGAGTTATCATCGATTAGACGGAGTTTTTGAGCTTGGATTTGCTCACTTGAACTGGATACTTTATGTTGCGCTTCATCGATGAGCCAACTCATCCCCTCACTTCGCATCAAACGAGTGAGAAAATCAAAATCACTTTCAGATGATTGCATAATGAATGGACGAATATCATATTCTTTTGTCAGCCCACTTTTATCCAATATCAAGCTTGAAGCAAACAAACTACTGCGCTGTTGCCATTCAGAAAAAATAGTTTGAATTACATCCACAGCCGATTTATTCATAAAGACTCGGCTATTACGACGATGTTTCCAAAGTGCCGTTGGATCTTCAATTGTTAGGCGATAAATTGTTAAAGAACCATCACTTGCACCGATATCTGCTTTAGTAATAATCCCCGAAGTACGGCTTAATTCTGATTTATCCGTAACAACATCAATTGCGACTTGACTACCAATGAATTGTTTTAATGGGATAGCAGCATTTGTTGACAGGCAGATCAATTGTAGACTTACGCCAGAATTAAGCTCATGTGTACCATCTATACGCTGTAAAAAAACTTGATCATTTAAAGATATGTTTGAAAATTGAACGTGAATAGCACGCTTTTGTGCTGTAAGTCCAAGTTGCTCTAAAGCAGAATAAATATTTATCGCCATTTTACTAGGTCTTTGTATTAATTTTTAAAATTGTGATGAATTATACAAAATTATAATTTTCATTGTCTATGTATGAATTGTTTCTGTTCAAATTTATATTCTGGCGATTAGAAAGCACTCATCTAAATTTAAAAACTCACCAACTAGCCAAAATCTCCAATTATTTTTTACTTAATAATAACTGATGTGTATAGCTAATACTCCTATTGTTATACTTGCATATATCAAAAATGCTATTGACTCTATCGAGACTAAAAAAACTACAAATTAATTATAACTAAAATCCTAAAACTCGATTTCCTGCACCATGTTTTTCATATATTCTCAATAAAATATTAAACTCAAAAACCGAATCATCCATTGATTAAATTCATTTATGATAATTTCTTCAAACGATAATCCAAAGTCGCTCGACTAAGCCCAAGCAATCTTGCAGCTTCAGATACATTTTGCCGACTTTTATCCATTGCAGTACGAATAATTTTTTGTTCAAGTTGTTCTAAAGAAAAATCTTCAGTAAATAAATCTTCTACATTGGTAAAACGATTCGCTGGCTGAGTCACAACATCCTGTTCTTTAAGCTGCGGAAATAAACTGTCTAATTTGATTTCCTGTTGATGATCTGTCAGTAAAGTCGCCCTTTCCAGTAAGTTTTCCAGCTCCCGAATATTGCCTGGCCACTCATATTTCATCACAAAATTTTTAGCTTTATCACTCAAACCTTTTAAGGTTTTATCATACATATTTTCAAAACGCGCTAAAAAATGGCTGATTAATAAAGGAATATCCTCACGGCGCTCACGCAATGGCGGGATCATTACAGGGAAAATATTTAAACGATAATATAAGTCAGCACGGAATTTACCATGCTTCACCGCTTGCTCTAAATCTTCATTGGTTGCAGCAACGATCCGAACATCGACTTTCCGTGTCTGTTGATCACCGACACGTTCAAACTCCCCTTCCTGCAACATTCGCAATAATGCTGCCTGTGCCCGTGGAGACAGCTCTATCACTTCATCAAGAAAAATCGTACCGCGATGCGCACGCTCAAACTTACCAATACGAGTCTGGGATGCACCTGTGAAAGCCCCTTTTTCCACCCCAAATAATTCGGCTTCAATTAAATCTGGTGGAATACAGGCGCAGTTTACAGCAACAAAAGGTTCTGCCTTTCGTTGGCTCCCTTCATGTACACCACGTGCAAAAGCTTCCTTACCAACGCCAGTTTCACCCTGTAAAAGTACAGCAACTTTACTGCCTGCAGCTTTTTTAAGCAGGTCACACACCTTTCGATACGCCACTGATTCCCCAACAGCAGCAAACATGGTGTAGTCACTTTCAGCTTCGGTATAAATATTTTTCTTTAATTCATTTAACTCAGCCTGTAAGGCAATAATTTCATCTGACACAGGATCTGGCGACATAAAGCGGATTAATTCATCTGAATTTTCCCATTCACTCAACGGCTTACCAATAATTCGGCAATGCTCATCTCCTTTAGCAACACAGTGGGTCTCCTGATAAATAATGGTCTGTCCCATCACAAAGCTGCTATACCCACAGGCATAGCCTAAAAGCATCCAACAGGCTGGTTCCTCCGATGCACCAAATTCACTTAGATGCACTTCGGCTTCAAAAGAATTCAGCCAGTTGAAATCTGCATAGAACTCTTTTTGATCATGACTTAAATGCAGTTCATTCACATCCACTTGCACCATACCTCGAATACCATGCATCTGAGGGCCTGCCATAAAGGCTTCTGCTTCATTGAGATTTGGACGCAGTTTTGAAGTGACCTCGGCATCTCGCATCCCCGCCTGGTAACCACAACGGATAAAAAAGTGTTTGGTACGTTCTAAGCCAAGCATATTAAAAAGATCTTTGCGCAAATAACCCAGAATACTGGTATGCATCAGCAACATACGATTTTCATCAAACCATATCTGTCCATGCTCAGTATCAAAAATAATTTTATCGAGTAAATCCTGAATATCTTTATTCTGTTCCAGGATCTGCTTATAGACCTTCACATCTTTGGCTTTGGGCATACTGTCCATCCTTGGCTATATGTCTTTGTGAATGCAATATTGATCTTACCTAATTCACAAACCCTGGGTAGACTACCTTATTCTCATATTTACATACCTTTTAAGTATATTAAAATTATACCTTTATAAATCAATTCATTATAAATATACATTTTTAAGTAAAAATTAAAAAAATTCCATGCTTTTAAACAGCACTACTCAAAGTTTATTCATTCATTTTCATCAAAACATGAAAATCTCAAATATATCTATTCATCAAATGATGAAATTAGCCTGATTAAATTAATCGGGATTTTATTTAAAAATAATAAATATTTGAAAAATATGAATATTAAAAAGTTGGCACGCTTTTTGGAATATACATCACAAACGCAAGGTTGCGTCACCGACATGAAGTCAGTGCAAAAATAGAAGGATGTTCGTTATGAACCAACGACAACAACAACTTACCAAGTACATCCGTATCACAGGTGATCGTGATGCCAAATTTGTTGAATTTGACTTCGCAATTCACGATCCAACCTTATTTGTTGAATTGGTTTTACCCCAAGAAGCATTTCAGAATTTTTGTAAGACCAATCAAGTGGTCGAAATGACCGCAGAGCAACAAGCTTGGAATGACGCACAGGAAGACAAATGGCGTTATGGCGTAGAACCGACTGTACTCAACCCCGCTTTAAAACATTCAGATCAAGAAGATCTGGGCTAATTCCATAAGGAGATTATGATGACTTTAGAAATTAAAACTTCCAGTGTCGAGCCTATTCGCCAGACCTATGCCTATATTGAACGCCGTTTTGGCAATAAGCCAGCAACACGTTACCAGGAAGTCAGTTTTGATGTACAGGCAACCACCAACTTTCATTATCGCCCTTTATGGAAACCCGATAAGACTTTGAATGATAAAACTCATACTGCCTTACAAATGCAAGATTGGTATGTTTTTAAAGACCCTCGTCAGTTCTACTACGGCGCTTATGTGCAGCATCGTGCACGTTTGCAAGACACTGCTGAAAGCAATTATGCATTCTTTGAAAAACGTTTCTTGGTTGAAAATATCAGTGAAGACGTGAAACAAAAAATCATCACCTGCTTACTGCCATTTCGCTATGTGGAACAAACGGCAAATTTACACATGATGTCAGGCAGTGCCTATGGTTATGGCACAGTGATTACCCAAGCCTGTATTTTTGCGGCAATGGATCGTCTCGGCATGGCGCAATACATTTCACGTATTGGCTTGGCACTAGATGGCAATACGGGTGAGTCTTTACAACAAGCCAAAGAGGATTGGATGAATGATGCAACTTGGCAACCACTTCGTAAATTGTGCGAACAGAGCCTAACTGAGCAAGATTGGTTCAAACTCTATGTACTGCAAAACCTGTTAATTGATAGCTGTATCCAAAGCCTTGTCTATGGACAGTTTGATCAATACTTAGTGGAAAATGGCGCACGTGATGTGGCAATGCTGACTGAATTTATGCAGGACTGTTTAACCGATTTACGTAAATGGTCTGACCCAGTATTTAAACTTGCCATTGCAGAATCTGAGGAAAATAAAACCCTGATTCGAGGCTGGATTGCTGAACTGTTACCGCAAGTTCAGGAAGCATTTAGCGCATGGGCAGGTCTTGCTTTAGGCGATAGCAATATTGAACAAGCCGTTGCACTGATCGCAGAGCGTAGCAAAAAAGCAGGTTTAGCTGACATTTAATATTGCATAAGGAATTGCACCATGACTTCAAAAGTTTATTTAGCGCTACAAGACAACGATACCGCTCGCTACATCATCGAAGCGATTGAACAAGATAATCCCGATGCCACAATTCAGTATTTACCTGCCATGATCCGTGTAGAAAGCACAACTGGCTTGGTAATCCGTGCAGAAACGGTATCTGAAAAACTCGGACAGGACTGGGACATTCAAGAGTTACAACTGAATATGATCACGCTGGGTGGCAACGTCGATGAAGACGATGACACCTTTACCCTGAAATGGAACTAAATAGGCTTAAAAGAAAATAGTCTTAAAAACAAAGCATTTCAATGATTGAACAGGATGATCAAAATGAATACTGATGTTAAAAATACAAAAACAGCGACTAAAACCGCAACCAAAAAGCTGAATGCCAAAGACCGCTACCGCATGCTGACCCGTGATCTGGATTGGGACTTTTCCTATGCAGATCGTAAAGATGCCTTTCCTTATGAAGAGTTTGAAGGCATTAAAATTACCGATTGGTCTAAATGGGAAGATCCATTCCGTTTAACCATGGATTCATACTGGAAATATCAGGCGGAGAAAGAGAAAAAACTCTATGCCATTTTCGATGCTTTTGCACAAAACAATGGGCAAATGAATGTTTCCAATGAACGTTATTTAAATGCCATTAAACTGTTTTTAACTGCAGTTACACCTTTGGAATATCAGGCTTATCAAGGCTATGCCCATGTAGGTCGTCAGTTTAGCGGGATCGGTGCACGTATTGCATCACAAATGCAATCTATTGATGAATTGCGTCATGTGCAAACTCAAATTCATGCCATGAGCCACTACAATAAATTCTTTGATGGCTTCCAAGATTGGTCGCACATGCATGACCGCGTGTGGTATTTATCTGTACCAAAATCATTCTTTGAAGATGCACGTTCAGCAGGTCCATTCGAGTTTTTATTGGCGATCAGCTTTGCCTTTGAATATGTATTGACCAACTTATTGTTCGTTCCTTTCATGTCAGGCGCAGCTTACAACGGCGATATGGCGACGGTAACTTTTGGTTTCTCTGCGCAGTCTGATGAAGCACGTCACATGACACTTGGTCTGGAAATCGTCAAATTCTTACTTGAGCAACATGAAGATAACGTGCCAATCGTTCAGGAATGGATTGATAAATGGTTCTGGCGTGGTACTCGCCTACTCTCAATCGTCGGCATGATGATGGATTACATGCTTCCAAATAAAGTCATGTCCTGGAAAGAAGCATGGGAAACTTATTTTGAAGAAGCAGGTGGTGCATTATTCAAAGACTTGAGCCGTTACGGTATCCGCATGCCGAAATACTCAGAAGTGATTGAAAAAGAGAAAGAACACGTTTCGCATCAAGCATGGTGGATTTTCTATAACTTCGGTCATGCGGCAGGCTTCCACACGTGGATTCCAACGGATGAAGAAATGGATTGGTTATCTGCGAAATACCCTGACACCTTCGATAAATACTACCGTCCAAAATGGGAACTGGCACGTAAATTAGAAACTGAAGGTAAACGTTTCTATAGCAACGGCTTACCACAATTGTGTCAGATCTGTCAGATTCCAATGACCTTTACGGAAATGGATGGCGACCCAACCATGTTCAGTTACCGTGACAGCATTTATAAAGGCGAGCGTTATCACACCTGTTCAGATGGTTGTCATGACATTTTCGAACGTGAACCTGAGAAATACATCCAGGCATGGTTACCTGTGAACCAGATCCTGCAAGGCAACTGTGGTGGTCCAGATTTAGAAACAATTTTACGTGACTATTACAACTTTAATGTCGGTGCGGACAATTTAGATATTGAAGGTTCGCCAGACCAGGAACGCTGGAAAAAATGGAAAGGTGCATAAGCATCATAAGGAATAAAAGATGAAGTTCATTGCTGTGTCAGCCATTTTCAACGCCACGCACAGCATGCGCTTCGCTCAAGGAATTTAGGAGTATTCTCATGTCAGTACAAGCAATCCAGGACAATTATCAATTTGAAGCACTTGATCAACAAAAAAATTATGGCGACAACATGCTGTTATTTATTGGTTGGGATCATCACACCCTTTTTTGTTCAGCACATGCTTTTGTGGTGTCACCACAACAAACTTTGCAGGAATTGATTGATCAGCAAATCGCAGGTGGATTCAGCCAGCATCCTGAATTTGCAGAAATTGATTGGTCAACTGTGCAATTTACCTTAAACCGCGAAACACTGAATGCTGATTTCTCCAAAACATTAGCAGAACAAGGCTTCGATCATAAATCTCTTTTACGCTTTGTCACGCCAAATTTAACGGGCTACAAAGGCAGTCATGTTTAAGGGAGTACGCGGATGAGTTATCAAGTTACCATTGAACCAATCGGTACCACGATTGAAGTCGAAGAAGATCAGACCATCCTTGATGCTGCTTTGCGTCAAGGGGTCTGGCTCCCTTTCGCTTGCGGGCATGGCACATGTGGTACATGTAAAGTACAAGTGACCGATGGTTTTTATGATGTCGGTGAAGCCTCTCCTTTTGCGCTGATGGATATTGAGCGTGAGGAAAATAAGGTTCTGGCGTGTTGCTGTAAACCTGAATCTGACATGGTCATTGAAGCAGATGTCGATGAAGATGAGGATTTCTTAGGCTATCTGGTTGAAGATTACCAGGCAAAAGTGATTGAAATTAAAGACCTTTCACCAACAATTAAAGGTGTTCGCCTGCAGATTGATCGTGCGATGCAATTCCAGGCAGGTCAATATGTAAATATCCAATTACCAGATATTGAAGGTACACGTGCATTTTCAATCGCCAATTCACCAAATGAAGAAGGCATTGTCGAACTGCATATCCGTAAAGTTGAAGGCGGAGCAGCTACAACTTATATACATGAGAATCTGAAACAAGGCGATGAACTGGATATTTCAGGACCTTATGGACAATTCTTTGTTCGTAAGTCTGATGATCGTGGCGTGATTTTCATTGCAGGCGGTTCTGGCTTATCAAGCCCTCAATCGATGATTCTGGATTTACTTGAAGCGGGTGAAACACGGAATATCTATTTATTCCAAGGCGCACGTGATGTTTCAGAACTGTATAACCGTGAAATTTTCGAAAATTTGGTTAAAGAATATGCAAACTTTCACTACATCCCTGCATTGAATGCACCTAAGACCGAAGATGCCTGGACGGGTTTCACAGGTTTTGTGCATGAAGCGGTTGCCAGTCATTTTGAGAATAAATGCAGTGGGCATAAAGCCTATTTGTGTGGTCCTCCGCCGATGATTGATGCAGCCATTTCAACCCTGATGCAGAGCCGTTTATTTGAAAAAGACATTCATACTGAACGCTTCTTAAGTGCTGCTGATGGTGCTAATGGGCAATCACGTTCAGCATTGTTTAAACATATCTAATCGTATCTTAGATATTAAAAACTTAACTCAAAACTTGTGTGATCCGTATGCGTTACAGATCACACAAACCATTGAATACCTGCCATTTCAATCTCAGGATGCAGATTGCAACATCAGGCAAGGCGAATTCATGGCTATAAAGACATGATTCATTAACCAGAAACTGGACGACAACAGTAATAAAAGGATTTCACATGAAAAAAATCGTAAGTTTAACACTTCCTTTCATCATCGGTTTCCTGACCACATCCGCACACGCCACAGAAAATGGCGGTGACTCTTTTGCACTTGGTGCAGAAGGCATGATGGCAGGTGCATTACCACCACCTGGTGTTTATTTGCTGAACTACTATCAGAATTACCATGCAGGCAGTTTTGATAATGGACCACCGAATTTTCATGCAGATGTCAATGCGATCATTCCCCGTCTAGTCTGGATGACCAAGCAAAATTATCTGGGTGGACAACTCGGTTTCTATGCAGCTCAACCATTTGTAGATATCCGGCTTTCGGCAGCAGGTATGTCAGACAGTAATAGTGGCTTAGGTGATTTAATTATCGGCTCAATGCTGGGTTGGCATCATGGCAGTCATCACTGGATCGGTGCTGTCGAAGGTGTTTTAGACACTGGGAAATATGACTCAGCAACACCGACTCAACCTTTGGTTGCCAATATCGGTAAAAATTACAATACCGTGCGCCCGATCATTGCTTACACCTATGCACCTCAAAATGGTTTAGATATTTCGACCAAACTGTCCTATAGCTTCAACACTAAAAATGATGATACCCAGTATAAATCTGGAGAATACTTTGCAGGTGATTACAGCGTGGGCTATAAACTCAATGATCATGTCAAAGTTGCTGTGGAAGGCTATGCTTTTAAGCAAACCGAATCAGATGAAGTGAATGGAAATAAAATTGGTATGCGTGGACAGGTTTTAGCCGTTGGTCCTGCAATTCAATATCAAGATAAAAATTGGTCACTTGAAGCAAAATATCTGAAAGAAACCAATGTTGAAAATCGCCCTGAAGGTCATACCAGTTACTTAAAATTTGTTTGGGCATTCTGAGTCTAAAATAATTGAATGAATACAAATTTAAATAGCCCGATGGTACTTTCAAATTCTTAATCCCAACTCTTTTGATGCTATTCAATCGAATACTGTTAAAGTTAAAGCTTCTATGAGGCTTTAACTTTTTTAAAATTAGAATCGCGCAATTCTTCAACATGAAAATACTGCATCCACATGCTATATCCGTTAAAATCATTTTTTCTGCAATAAACTGCTCTTCTTATATGCAGAGTTTTGAATAGTTAAATTAAGGTTTTTTATGTCGATCAATGAATTAACGACGGATCTCTCCAACCATACTCCGATGATGCAGCAATATCTAAAAGTAAAAATGCAGCATCCACACTCGTTAATGTTCTATCGTATGGGTGATTTCTACGAACTTTTCTTTGACGATGCAAAAAAAGCAGCAAAACTTTTAGGCATTACCCTAACCCATCGCGGAAAAGCCAATGGCAATCCGATTCCAATGGCTGGTGTGCCTTTTCATGCTGCCGAAGGCTATTTAGCGCGCTTAGTCAAAAAAGGCGAAACTGTTGTTATTTGTGAGCAGATTGGTGAGGTTACAGGTAAAGGTCCTGTAGAACGTGGTGTAGTGCGAATCATCACACCAGGAACATTAACCGATGACGCTTTACTCACAGCGACACAAACGTCTAATCTCGTCGCGCTATGTTTCCAACAAAATCAAATCGGGATTGCGCTACTTGATTTAAGTGCGGGTATTTTTAAAGTACAACAACAAGAATTTAAGTCTGAACAGCTTGCGATTGAATTGGCACGTTTAATGCCAAGTGAAATTTTAGTCGATGAAGATATTGTTGATCCAAACATCATTGAACAGATCAAAAAGCAAATTGAATGCCCGATTACCAAACGCCCAAATGTTGATTTTAATTTAAATAATGCACAAAAAACCTTATGTGACCAATTCGCAGTTTCAACGCTTTCAGGCTTCGGTATTGATCATTTACCACTAGCCAAAGCTGCCGCTGCTGCACTGATTCATTATGCCAAAGAAACTCAAAAAACAGCGCTACCCCATATTCGTTCGATCAAATTAGAACAAAGCTCTGACTTTATCGCACTTGATCCTGTGACGCGTCGCAACTTGGAAATTATTGACCCACTGTTTGAGCATGGGACTTCACTATTTGGTTTAATTAATGATTGCCAAACTGCAATGGGCGGACGACTGCTTGCTCGTACGTTAATGCAACCGCTTCGTGATACGCAGATTTTAGATGCTCATCTTGATGCCATCGATACGCTTCTCAAAGGCTACCATGAGTCCCCTGTACGTTTGGTTCTCAAAGAAATTGGTGATATTGAACGTGTACTCAGCCGTGTTGCCTTAGGTAGTGCTCGCCCTCGCGATTTAGTTCAACTTCGTCAAGCTTGTGCGCAGATTCCTTTTTTAAGACATGCATTACAGCCTATTTTAAGCAGCACTCAATCACAATTGATCACGCAATTGAATGAAGAATTAGGCGACTTTAATGGGCTACATCAGCGTTTAATGTCTGCGATTGTAGAACATCCACCTGTTTTATTGCGTGATGGCAATGTCATTGCTGAAGGCTTTGATGACGAGTTGGATGAACTACGTAAAATCCGCGATCATGTAGGGCAATTCCTCATTGATTTAGAAATTAAAGAGCGTGAATCTACAGGAATCAATACTCTCAAAATTGGTTACAACCGTGTCAGTGGTTATTATATTGAATTGACACGTGCTCAGGCTGAACAAGCACCTGATCATTATATTCGTCGTCAAACCTTAAAGAATGCGGAACGCTATATCACGCCTGAGCTTAAATCATTTGAAGATAAAGTACTTTCAAGTGAGTCACGCGCGCTTGCACGTGAAAAGTTGCTCTTCGAAATGCTGTTAGATGAATTACGTGCCGATATTGCCAATTTACAAATGATGAGTGCATCGATTGCACATATTGATTTATTGGCAAATTTTGCCCATCAAGCTCGACTAAACAATTGGAATCGCCCTGAATATAGCCCTGAAATTGGTATTAAAATCAGTGCAGGACGTCACCCAGTTGTTGAATCATTGAGTAAAACACCTTATACCCCCAATGACACCTTACTTGATTTTAATCATCGTATGGCGATTATTACAGGTCCAAACATGGGGGGAAAATCGACCTTTATGCGTCAAACTGCGTTAATCAGTTTACTCGCCTACTGCGGTAGCTTCGTCCCTGCCAAAGCAGCCAAATTAGGACCTATTGATCGTATCTTTACCCGTATTGGTTCTGCCGATGATTTATCTACAGGTAAATCAACCTTTATGGTCGAAATGACTGAAACCTCGCAGATTTTACATCATGCGACTAATCAATCCTTGGTGCTCATGGATGAAGTTGGTCGTGGTACCAGTACCTATGATGGCTTATCTCTCGCATGGGCATGCGTACTTGATTTGACCAAACGTATTAAATGCTTATGTCTTTTTGCCACACACTATTTTGAATTGACTGAACTTTCAAAAGAAGTTGCGATTGATAATTATCATGTCACAGCAAAAGAGTTGAATGGCAATTTGATTTTACTGCATAAAGTTCAACAAGGTCCTGCAAGCCAAAGTCATGGTTTACAAGTGGCAAAACTTGCTGGTATTCCAACAGGTGTGATTAAAGAAGCGCAAAAGCGTTTAAAAATTTTAGAAAAACAACAGCAACAACAGCAACAACAGTTACAAACTGTGGTTCAAAATGATTTATTTGCTGAAGTAGAAAATGCAATTACTCCATCCACTGAACCTGAAATATTTGAACACGTTATTGAAGTTGAGAAAATTGTCGAAGTAGTAAAACCATCATCTGCATTAGAAGCGTTACAGCAACTTGATGTTGATGACCTAACTCCTCGTCAAGCTTTAGAACAACTCTATCAATTAAAACAAATGCTCAAAAACGGTTAGACTAAATTTTCATAGCATTATGAGAATAAGTGCAAAGCCTCATACTTTTATGGGGCTTTCTCTTAATTTGATCATTAAACAAACAGTTTATTCGCTTTTTATCAAAAATAGCAGTCCTATATATAACAAATATCAATAAAAGCAATTGTTAGTTGGGGGCTTTTTTGCCTAAAATACACCATTATTAATTAGAACCATATTTTTAGGTAGCTGACGCCATGACCTTTGTTGTCACTGAAAATTGTATCAAGTGTAAATATCAAGACTGCGTAGAAGTATGTCCAGTAGACTGTTTTTATGAAGGTCCTAACTTTCTTGTAATTAGCCCAGATGAATGTATCGACTGTGCTTTGTGTGAACCAGAATGTCCAGCAAATGCTATTTTCTCTGAAGATGAATTGCCTGAAGGACAAGAAGTATTTATTGAAATAAATGCTGAACTTGCGCAAAAATGGCCAAACATTACGCAAATCGGTGATCAGCCTGAAGACCGCGAAGAATGGAACGGTAAAGCAGACAAATTACAATACTTAGAGAAATAAGTTTTTGTACAGGAAAGATCAGCTTAGGCTGATCTTTTTGCATTAATATCTAAAAAATGTACATTTATTTGCAAAATATCCATATTACCTCGCACGAACTAGACTAAAATAGTGTGTTACCCCCTTTAGCTAATATTGAGAATGAAATATATTTTGAAAGGTTTACTTGCTGTCGGCATGACCTGCATGGTTTTGGCTGGATGTACATCTACCCCTCAAAAGAGTCCAACAATTAGCACCCCGCATGGTCAACGTATTTATATTCCAGAAGAAAAAATTACGATTGAGCGTCCAATACCACAAAAAACGATGCCTAACTCCTATCGCCAATGGTTAATGGATGGTGAGAATCAATCACGTGCGCGTGCATATGAACGCTTTCTTGAACAGAATAATGCAGGTAACATTATTCCAAGTTTTGAGTTGTTTAGAACCGCTCGTGATTGGGATCGATGTGGTAAATCAGAATATATGATTCCAAGCCAAGAAGTTTGGCGTAATCAACTTCCAACATTAAAAGTATTTAAATATTTAATTGCATCTAAAGTTCTTACAGATTTTACAGTGACTTCGGTTTATCGTGATCTACCATTAAATCAATGCGCGGGTGGTGCTGGTTCATCACGTCATTTGTTTAATTCAGCGATTGATTTCCGTATTGGACCTGCCAATCCTCAACCTGAAGATTATGCTTATATTGAATATACCAAGTTCAAACTTTGTCAGTTCTGGTCACAATATGGACAAAGCCTCAATATGGGACTTGGACTTTACTCATCTGGTCAGATTCATATCGATACACAAGGTTACCGTACGTGGGGACCTGACTTAACCCGTAATAGTTCGATGTGTCATTTCTAATCGGTATTTACAATTTTAAGTTTGGGATGAACCACTAAATTCCAAACTTAGTTTTATATTTTAATCATAAAAATGCCCGATCACTTGATCGGGCATTTTTATCTAAACCTAATGGTCTAAATCTTGCTTAATGAAATTAAACTCTCATTAATCAATTGCAGGCGTATAAGTACCATCCGCAATTGCATCTTTAATACGATCAGCTTCAGCAAGCACGAGTGCAAGCAAATTCTGTACGTTTTCCAAAGTTGCAACAGGGCTTAAAGTGGTCATTTTCAATGATTGAACATTGCCCACTTTAGTCACACCAATATTCGCTTCACCACGGGCAAACAATTCATCTGCCACGTTTTGGTTCAACGTATCCAATAATTCAACAGGATAATCTTGCGGAATCACACGGAACAATACAGATGCAAACTGTGGATCAACCAACATTTCAAGACCATCGGTTGCATTGATATAGTCTGCAACTTCACGTGTCAGTTTCACACCATGATCAATCATAGAACCGTAAAGTTCTTCACCTAAGTTTTCAATCGTCATCCACAATTTCAACGCATCAAAACGACGAGTTGTTTGTAGTGATTTAGACACCAGGTTTGGTACACCATGCTCTTCATCATAAGCTGAGTTCAAATACTCTGCTTCATAATGCATGAAACGATAGTTCGCTTCATCTTTCAGCAAGAACGCACCACAAGAAATGCTTTGGAAATAATGCTTATGAAAATCCAACGTGATCGAATCTGACAATTCAATACCATCCAACATAGAACGGTAATCATTTGATAGAATCAGTGCCCCACCCCATGCCGCGTCGATATGCATCCAAGCGCCATATTTGGTGGTGATTTCACGGATTTTTTTCAATGGATCAATTGCACCAGCATCGGTTGTACCCGCAGTTGCAACTACACATGCCACGATTTTACCTTCAGCTTGAAGGTGTGCCACGGTTTTTTCCAGTGCATCAACGTCCATCTGTGCATTTTCATTCACAGGAACAGTCACGACAGATTGGAAGCCCATGCCCATCATTGCCATGTTCTTTTGCACAGAGAAATGCGCATTTTCAGAACAAATCACTTTGACATTGCGCATTGCTTCGTTTGGCACGCCATCACGCTGTACAGACCACGGATTGCCGTTTTCGTCTTTCCAGTTCTTGGCAATACACCAGTCACGTGCAAGCAATACACCCATCAAGTTCGACTGTGTACCACCTGAAGTGAACACGCCAGCTTGACCTGCACCATAACCGACTTTTTGACGAAGCCAATCAATCAACTGCACTTCCATCAAAGAACCCGCAGGGCTTTGATCCCATGAATCCATTGATTGGTTGGTGGCATTGATCAACACTTCAGCGATTTGACTTGTCACCATCGTTGGGCAATGCAAATGTGCTAAAGAATGTGGATGATGTACTTTTAAGCTTTTATTGAGGAATAGTTCCACCATACGCTCAAGCGACTGATGTAAACCTAAACCTTCTTTTGATGGGTTAAAAGAAATCGCTTGGCGAAGTTCTTTAATGCTACCACCAGTATACATTTTATCGTTTTGCAACCATGCTGCGACTGCTTTAGTCGCCTCACCCATTGCTGACTCATAGTCAGCAATAGATTGAGCATCATTGCAGAGTAACGCTTTACGATGTTCTGCAAAATCTACCATGAATTACGCGCCTCGAACTGCAACAAGAGCTTCTGCAACTGCTTTCTTAAAGCGTGCAAGAGCTTCAACACATTCTTCTTGAGTGATGATCAATGGGCAAAGTAAACGAATCACAGTACCGCTACGACCACCTTTTTCAAGCAATAATTTATTGTTGAAACAAGCTGTTTGGATTGCAGCAGCCAATTGTGAATCCGCAGGAAGTGAACCCATGTGGTCCGCTTGTTTGCGTTCATCTACAATTTCAACACCGATCATCAAACCACGGCCACGAACATTACCAATACATGGGAATTCAACCGCTAATTTTTTCAATTCAGCTTGTAAGAAATCACCACGTTCTTGTGCATTTTGCGCAAGGTTTTGTTCTTTAATGGTTTTGATCGTTGCAAGACCTGTACCCATCGCAAGTTGGTTACCACGGAAAGTCCCCGTGTGACCCGCAGGTTGCCAAGCATCGAACTTACGTTTAATACCCAACACTGCAAGCGGTAAGCTACCACCCACTGCTTTAGACATTACTACAACATCAGGCTCGATTCCTGCGTGTTCAAAGGCAAACATTTTACCTGAACGGGCAAAACCTGCTTGAACTTCATCAAGAATAAGAACGATGTTATGACGTTCAGTCACTTCACGGATTTTTTGCAACCATTTTACAGGTGCTGTTACCACACCGCCTTCACCTTGAATCGCTTCAAGAATCACAGCAGCAGGTTTTGTTACACCGCTTTCAACATCTTCAATGAAATTTTCAAAGAAATAAGTCAAAGCATCAACACCTGCTTCACCGCCAACACCCAATGGGCAACGGTATTCATGCGGATATGGCATAAATTGTACGCCTGGCATTAAGCCATTTACCGCATTTTTAGCAGATAAGTTACCTGTCATCGCCAATGCACCATGGGTCATACCATGATAGCCACCAGAGAAACTGATCACTGTGCTACGACCTGTATAGGTCTTTGCCAATTTAATTGCTGCTTCTGTACCATCTGCACCAGATGGACCACAGAACTGTAAGCAATACTCTTCTTGACCACCCGGAAGCTGTTCAAGGAGTGCTTCAGTAAAAGCATCTTTTAAAGGCGTTGTTAAATCTAAAGTATGTAAAGGAAGTCCACTCGCCAGAGTGTCTTGAATACTTTTAATCACCGCAGGATGGTTATGGCCTAATGCCAATGTTCCTGCCCCAGCTAAACAATCGAGGTACTTTGTACCTTCAACATCGGTAACCCAACAACCATGTGCTTCCGCTATCGCTAACGGTAATTTACGTGGATAACTACGAACATTCGATTCCATCTGACTTTGGCGAGTCAAGTAGTATTCATTTGTGGAAGTAGTGGCAGCAGGATTTACAGAAGTAACGCTCATATCGAATTACCATCTCTGATATGGGTTGAAAGAAATAAGTCGGGTGACTTGCGGTCCTTTGACTCGGTGCTTTATAGAGTTTCTAGTTAGGGTGTTTTTTAATATGCCTAACTAGGAGCGCGATAATACAGTTTTTTACAAGAAAATAAATATCTTTTATGTACTTATCGTCTGTTAATTTATCGAAAAAAACGCTCATTGTCATCTATAGTAGAATTATCATCATACTATGTGACAATGCAAAGAAAACCCGACAATTAAATCTATTATTTTCAAATTTATACTTTTCATTTACAAAGACATGTCCTATTTTATATAAACAGCTGATTATCATTGTTTTAATATAATCCTCACTGTTGCAAAGCTTGTCTAAAACTTTACAATTGCACCACAAATTCTGCCTTAGTTTTTCTCAAACTTTGCTTAGTATTTTAAATTGATTCTTTTTAAACAATATATTCTTCCCTCATATCTTGAATAACTTTCCACCATAATTTAAAGGAAGTGCTATGCGCTATTTAGCTTTATCTACTCTACTTTTAGGAACGACTTTAAGCACTATGACCATTGCCGCAGGAAATGAAGCTTTAAATTATAATTTAGTCACCGTACAAGCCGATGCAACTCGTCAAGTGTCTAATGATGAAATGCATGCGGTGCTTTATATTGAACGTTCAAATAAGCAACCTGCAGAACTGTCTGCTCAAATTACTCAATTGATGAATCAAGCCGTTGCAACTGCGAAAAAATATCCGCAAGTCAAAGTTGAAACAGGTTCACAAACCACCTATCCAGTTTATGACAATGACAATCAGAAATTAAAAGAATGGCGCGGTCGTGCTGAAGTGCAAATTGAAAGCAAAGACTTTAAAGCTGCGAGCCAATTGATCAATGAATTACAAAGTAACTTTCAGACACAATCGATTAATTTCACCGTATCTGATGAACAGCGTAAAAAAGTTGAAAATGATCTGATCGTTGAAGCATCAAAGAACTTTCAGCAACGTGCGCAAATTTTGACCCAAGCATGGAATAAATCTGCATATACATTGGTCAATTTAAATATCAATACCAGCAATGCTTTCCCGCAACCGATATATGCTGCACGTGCGAGTATGGCAAAATTTGAAGCAGCTGATGCTGGTGGACAAAATATGGCGGCTGGTGAATCTAAAATCACTGTAAATGCCAATGGTTCTATTCAATTCAAATAGAAATTAAATAGTTACACATTACAAGACCACCACAACTCTGTGGTCTTGTATGCTTTTCTTTTATGACAAAATGATTACATTAGAGCATTGTTGTATTTCATCTGAACATCTAAGTTGCCTAATATCCTATGTCTATCGAAAGTTTAAATCTGTCTTTATTCCAACTATTAAATGCACCTGATCAAGCCTCACCATTAATGGTACATTATGCTATTTTCATCGCCAATGATCTGATTTATCTGCTGATCCTTATTTTTGCAATCATGTGGTTACGTGGTAATAATCAAATCAAAAAGCAAATTTTGAAAGCGTTTATTTTTACCTGTCTTACACTCACGATTAGCCAACTCATTTCACATTTTTTTTATTCCCCTCGCCCTTTTGTGATGGAAGTCGGTCAAACTTTAATTCAACATAAGCCGACTGGGTCTTTCCCAAGTAATCACATGACTATTTTTAGTAGTATTGCGTTTGCATATTACTTTTCTGCATACAGACAAGTTGGTAAATTACTCATTGCTGTTGCTTGGTTAGTTGCATGGTCGAGAGTTTATGTTGGCGTACATTTTCCAATCGATATGTTTGGAGCCTTTTTCCTTGCATTATTCGTCAATATTTCAGGTTTAACACTGTGGAATAAATATAAAGAAGTAATTCTGAATTTCGTACTATGGATACACCAGAAAATTTTTAAATCACTAATTCAAAAAGGTTATGTCAAATAGCTTTCAAATGATAATTATTATTATTTATTTTTACATTGTGAAAGTTTAAGATAGCGAAAATTTCTCATATTGATCTCCTTATGAAACTTTTAAATGCTCGAAATCTTGCTTTCACAGACTTCAAACATTCTTCTCTCAGCGTTGCTGTTGCACTTTCATTAAGTTGTATAGCCAATGTTGCGTATGCTGATGAAAATCAAACACCAGAAGTTCAAACTCTACAAACTATTGTAGTTAAAGCACAAGGCAATTGGCTAGAACAAGCCAATGCTGAAACTGTACATGAACATGCAGGCGCACGTAGCATTATTGATCGCAAAAAAATGGATCAATCTGCTGTGACTTCTATACGCGATGCTTTAAAACAAGTTCCTGGGGTACAAGTTCAAGACAGTAATGGTACAGGTGGTAGCGATGTCTCGCTCAACTTAGGTGTCCGAGGTTTAACTTCACGTTTATCACCACGCTCAACCGTGTTGATGGATGGCGTACCGCTATCATTTGCACCGTATGGTCAACCTCAATTGTCGATGGCACCTGTGTCTATGGGCAATATCGAATCTGTTGATGTGGTTCGTGGTGCGGGTTCTGTACGTTTTGGGCCTCAAAACGTCGGAGGAATCATCAACTTCAGCACTCGTGCAATTCCTGAAAAACTTTCAGGTTCAGTTGGTTTAACCACTGAATTTGCAACAGGGACTGATCAAATTAAATACAACCCAAATTTATTCATTGGCGGCACGATGGATAATGGTTTAGGGCTTGCTTTACTGTATTCAGGCACTAAAGGCGATGGTTACCGTGAAGCCAATAATGAAATTGATATTGACGATGTGATGTTGAAATCATCTTATCAATTTACTGATCAAGACTCGATCGCTGTGAATTTACATCACTACGAAGGTCGTGGTGAAATGCCAGAAGGTTTGACAACAGCGCAATATGCTGAAAATCCTTATCAATCGAATCAAACACGTAACTATTTCGCTGGTCGTCGTTCTGACGTATCTGTTAAATATAGCCACAAAGATGATGTCAACAACTTTGAAGTTCTCGGCTATTACGTGGACTCTTTCCGTACCAGTGATCTTGAATCCGTAGTCGATGCAAGTAAAGGAACGAGCCGTATCAGCAACTCACCTCGTGATTATAAGTATTTTGGTATCGAACCACGTTATTCACGTGCTTATACATTCGGAAATATGAATAACGAAGTCACTATCGGTTATCGTTATTTACAAGAGGAAAGCTCTGAGTTTTCAGGACGTACAGCCGTATATAACTCAGCAACTGGTACCCCCGGTGAGCGTATTGCCAACACCACCAGTGACGGTGGTACGAAAGCACATGCCGCATATATAGATAACCGTTTTGGTATTGGTGCTTGGACAATTACACCTGGTGTGCGCTTTGAATCAATTAAAACACATAACGATTTCACTGCTTATGATGCAACAGGTAAAGCCAACAACACGGTTCATCCAAAAATTAAATCTGATGAATTTTTACCGAGTTTAGCTGTACAGTACAATTTCACTGATCAATGGAATGTCTTTGCCAATGCAGCCGTTTCTTTTGGTCCACAACAATATAACCAACTTGTGACAACACGCTCTATCGTAGATCCAACGGCAAATAAAGCGGTAAATACAGCAGTAGCTACATTAGATGGTTTACATCCTGAAAAATCCAACAACTATGAAATCGGGACTAAATATCTTGGCAATGGTTTAAATGCTGAATTTACGGTGTTTTATTTAGACTTTGACAAAGAGCTATTACTTGAACGCCCTGATAATATTGGCACAGGGATTTGGACAAACCTTGGGGCAACCAGTCATAAAGGCGTTGAACTCGGTTTAAGTTATGATTTTGAAAACTTAGCAGATGCATTAAAAGGCTTAAAAGTTTATAGCAACTACACTTTCACTAAAGCAGTTTCTGAAGCAGGAAAATTTGATGGTGAAGATCTTCCCTATTATTCACGTCATGTGGGCAATGTAGGCGTTGGATATAGCATAGATAAATGGTCAGTC
Source organism: Acinetobacter sp. WCHAc060025 (assembly GCF_004209355.1). NCBI lineage: Bacteria > Pseudomonadati > Pseudomonadota > Gammaproteobacteria > Moraxellales > Moraxellaceae > Acinetobacter > Acinetobacter sp. WCHAc060025. Next base: position 84,176 of record NZ_SGSX01000010.1, read on the forward strand.
AATGCGGATATGTTTGCGCAATCCAAACAACATGCACCAGGTTCAACCAATGTTTACCAAACGCTGGAAACTGCAGATGGTCGTATTGGTGATATTGCTGGTTATTCAACTTTTGCTGTGCGCACAGCTTATGACTTTGGTAAAGATTTCTATGGTCTAAAACTGGCTGGCGGTGTGAAAAATGTGTTTGATAAAGAATATTACACACGCTCATCAGACTCTACAGGTGGTAAATATGTCGGTCAGCCACGGACTTTCTATCTACAAACTTCTGTAGATTTTTAAGTTTAATCTAAGTTCCTAAGACTTTAAATCAGTTGAATTTTAAAGCACTGAACAATAAAAGCTCTAATCTCACAGCTTGAGATTAGAGCTTTTTAATTACTTTTTCTTCAATATATTCTATGATCATTCTCTTAGATATAACTTAGACAACTTCTGTAATGGACTATACCACCCTACTTTTCAGCCTTGGCTTTTTCGCTTTCTGTGGAGGCTTAATTGATGCTGCTGTCGGCGGTGGTGGTTTGGTGCAATTACCCGCTTTAATGCATGCTTTTCCAAAACATAGCTTAGCAACTGTTTTCGGCACCAATAAAATGATCGCAATGGCAGGAACACTTTCTTCCGCATTTGCTTACTTTAAGAAAGTAACAATCAATTGGAAATTAGTTCTGCCAACAATGCTTGCTGCATTCGTCTTTTCTTTCTTTGGTGCAATGTCTGTTTCATTAATTCCCAAAGAATTAATGCGTTATATCGTGTTCTTTTTATTGATCACGATTGCCATTTATACCTTTGCCAAAAAAGACTTAGGACAAATTCACACAGTTTTACAAGCAGGGAAAAAAGAAATTGCGCTTGGGATTTTATTTGGGGCATTGATTGGTTTCTATGATGGAATCTTCGGACCTGGCACAGGTAGTTTTCTGCTGTTTTTATTTGTCAAAGTCTTTGCTTTTGACTTTTTAAATGCCTCTGCTTCCGCAAAATTGGTCAATGTTGCGACCAATGCAGCCGCCATGTTTTTCTTTATTCCGACAGGTCATGTCATCTGGTTAGCTGCTGTGATTCTTGCTGTGTGTAATATTCTTGGGGCAATCACAGGCACAGCTTTAGCCATGAAATATGGCAGTGGTTTTATTCGTATTTTCTTTTTAATTTTACTGGTGTTTTTGATTGGGCGAATGGGCTATGACTTGTTCTTTTAAGGATATTTTGATCATTCCCAAAAGCTCAGTTAAAGTGGTTCACGATGTAAAATAATTGCACTAAACCCATAGTCCAATTCCTCAGTCGTGACATCAATCAAATAACCTTGTAATGGATTCTTCTCAAAACCTGCGCTCCATACATGATAAGGATCTTGATCAAAAACATATTGCAATTCGATATAAGAAATATTATTGAAGGTGTTGTAGCGAATCGCATTTAAGCTACCCTCACCCAAATTCAGCACTGAAAGTTTTTGGACGTAGACTGCACCAAAAATGATTAATTCAGGTAATACTGGTTCAGCATGTTTTAAAAATTGTAAATGCTGTTCTGGAAAATGTTCAGTATCTACACTTGGAATTAAAACATCTGTCCATTCATTTTCAATACTGGCGAACCAATGCTGAAACTCAGAGACATATTCGAAATCATACACTTCAGGAAATTTCATCTTATACGCCTCCATGAATCTAAAATATTCTACAGTTTATGTTCACTTAAACGATGGTCTTGCCCAACGCTGACTATTATGCCAATTCACCAAATCAATAGACCCATCGCATTCCAAAAACTCATTTTCGTCTTCCAGCGCATCTTCATTTAACTCATACAAGCCTGCCAGTAAGTCACTTGCAAAATCATTGACCAATGCTTCAATTGAATCTGCAACCAAAATAGCAACATCAAAATCAACATCGACAAAAATAATTTGCCCTGTTTTCCCTTGGCTTGTTGGTGCAAAATCCAAATATAAACCTGTTCTACCACCATCATGTGCAAAAATAATCCAGTCAGGGTTATGGGCATTATCTGGATTAATCTGCGGATCCGTATGTTCAAGGCTTAATCCTGCATTGGCAAGATCTGTAAGGTTTGCTCTATATTGCAAAATACGGTCTAGAGAAAATAACTCCATACCGTAGAACAAATTACCTAAATTTTCCTCCTCATTCATCCCATTATGCCAAGAGTACAAATCTTTAAATGCTTCAGGTAAACGCTTAGAAAGCTTTTGTTCAAATTGTTCTATTTCTGAACTACTTGCTGAAGGATTGAGTGATTGATCTGCAATCTTTGAGGCGTGTTGTGCTAACCATTTTTGAATATTTTCTAATTGTTGTTGAATCATTTTATTCTCATTATGATCAATATCGAGGAGCTCATAGATTAGCGATAAAAGGCACCTGTATGCAATACAAAAAGCCACTCGAAAGTGGCTTTGAATATTTCAATAATTAATCACTTTTTAAATGGAAAAGCATATTTCACAATACGTCCAAGTACCTGACCATACTGTTTAAACAGGCTTGCATTGTTATAATTCAAACCATATTTTTCACAGACTGCTTGCACTTTTGGCGCCATTTTACGGTAACGACGCGCAGGGATTTCAGGATATAAATGATGCTCGATTTGATGGCTTAAATGCCCTGTCAAAATATGGAAAGCTTCTGAACCTGTTAAGTTCGAAGAACCCCGAATTTGACGCATATACCAATGACCACGGCTTTCATTTTGTAAAACAGTTTTCGGAAAAACCTCAACATCTTTGGTGAAATGTCCACAAAAAATGATACTAAATGTCCAAATATTACGGATACCATTTGCCACCAAATTCCCTGTGAAAACAGGTAATGCCGCAGGGCCTGCGATCAATGGGAAAAACAAATAATCTTTAAAGAATTGCTTACCAATTTTCTTCTGTGTTGGTTTCCATTCTTCTTTAAACTGCGCCCAAGTTTTACGTTTATAGATTAATTTACCAATTTCAAGGTTTTGAATCGCTACACCCCATTGGAACAATAAGCAGAATGGCACGGCGTATAAAGGTTGCAATAAATAGCCAGCTTTCCAACGCTGTTCAGGGAACAAACGCAATAAACCATAGCCAATATCATCATCCATACCTTTAATATTGGTATAAGTATGGTGTTTATAATTATGAGTTTGACGCCAGTTGTCTGAAGTCCCGACAATATCCCACTCATAAGTTGTGCCTTTAAAGCGCGGATCATTCATCCAGTCATATTGACCATGCATGACATTATGACCAAGTTCCATATTTTCCATGATTTTGGCAAAACCGAGTAAGCCTGTACCCAATAACCATGCTGGCGGGAACCAGCCTGCAAATAAACATGCACGCCCTAGAATGCTACTATAGCGAATTGCCGCATAGACTTTTTTAATATATTCAGCGTCTTTTTCCCCAATATCATCCAACACTTCTTGCTTAATCGCATCAAGCTCACGTGCTAAAGCATCAAGTTCAGACTGGGTTAATTCACGGTTTTTAGCATTTTTAAAATATTCAATTTTTACTGGCATATTCATGGTAAAACTCGCTTAAATATCAATAACTAGATCAGTTTGTGCTGTATTCACGCAGATACGAAGTAGGTTGTTTGGTTCAGCATTTTCCTGACCATTGACCAAATTCTTCGTAGCACCTTGGGCTTTATTGCAGGCACATTTATTGCAAATACCCATTCGACAGCCATGTTGTGGTTTGATGTTTTGCTGTTCTAAGCTCGCAAGAATGGATTGCCCTTTCGGTATAGCAAGCACTTTATTTGACTTGGTCAATGTCACATTTACAAAGCCCGTTTCATCCGAAATGATCGGCGTTAAGCTAAATGCTTCGCTTTTTAACACTTGTGCATTTTCAAATAGTTTTTCTGCTGTTACGACAAAGCCTGATGGCCCACAGACATAGACTGTGCTTTGGGTTAAGTTTTGTACTAAATGTAAATATTCATCATTCAAACGTGCATCAGCTTGAGTTTCTTGGGTATAGAACACATCGAATTTAAAGTTTGAATATTGCGTTGCGAGTTGATCAAACTGCTGTTTAAAAGCAACATCTGCATGTTGTTTCACCCAATACATGAGATGCACAGGCTGTTGATCAAGTTGTTTCGTTTGTACTAAAGCTTTGATCAAACTATACATTGGCGTGATTCCACTCCCCGCCGCCAGAAGGATCAAAGGCATTTTATTTTCAGGGATAAGCATATCGCCATAAGGTTGATCAAATTCAATGATGTCACCAATTTGGGCATCATTAACCAACCAATTGCTTACTACGCCATTCTCAACTTTTTTAACCGTTAATAGCACATGTTGTGTATCTAACTGAGTCAAACTATAGGTACGCTCATAACGACGACCATGAATTTCGACTGTAATAGGATGATGCTGACCTGCCTGCCCCATTTTAAAATGGCGATTGGTTTCAATGGTTAAACTTGTTGTATCTGTAGCAGACTGTTCTTTTTGAACAATTTTGCCTAAAGCTTGTTGTACAGACCATAAAGGGTTAATTTTTTGTAGCCAAAAGTTTGCAGTATTGTGACCCAATACCATGTCAAACATTGAATTTATAGGAGATTTTTGCTTTTCAACAGCGTGCATAAGTGCTCACCATTCAACTGAATTTTAATTATTATACACATGTATATATATTTGTATATACACTCGTATTGTATCTAGACGTTTCATTTAAGTAATGACAACGGCTATAATGAAAAAAACACTTTAAATATTTGATGCTTTATGAATCCAACGTCTACGCCAACTCAGAATTCTTCTTCCTTGCAAGATCAAATTCAAGAACTTGAAAAAGTTTCTGTGCGTACTGTCGGTCGTAAAGCAACGATTACCAAAGAAGAATTATTTCAAGCCGCATTGAATTTAATCGGCCCTCAAAAAAGTATTGCATCACTCAGTCTGCGTGAAGTTGCACGCGAAGCAGGCATTGCACCGAATAGTTTTTATCGACATTTTAAAGATATTGATGAACTTGCGATTGAACTGATTGATCGTTCTGGTGTGGTTCTGCGTCATATTTTGCACGAAGCACGGATTAAAGCAGCCAGACAAAGTAGCATTATCCGCAGTTCAGTTGAAGTTTTTATTGAACAATTGGATGCTGATGAAGGTAATCTCAGTCTGTTACTCCGTGAAGGTTATACAGGCTCAACCCAATATAAGTTGGCGGTTGATAAGCAATTAAACTATTTCCAACAAGAATTACAAGATGATCTGATTCGCATTGAACGCATCAATCATAGTAAATTGGCTCATCCAGACTTGGTTGCCAAAGCCATTACTCAGCTTGTATTTAACATGGGGGCTAAAGTCATTGATTTACCGACCAATGAACGGAAGGAAGTCGCTGAACAAACCATGATCATGATTCGTATGATTTTGGAAGGTTCTCGTCACTTGGATGAAGCACAAGTTAAATAATCAAATGAAATAACTAAGTTTAATAACTGAGCCCTACTACATTCTAAACATTTGGATCATGATGAATAACAATAAACAAAACATCCGAATCGGTATTTTAGGTGTCAATGGGCGCATGGGCAGAATACTCGTTCAAGCCTGCATCCATGCGGGACGCAATATTACTGTTGCCACAGGACGTATCGGCAGTGCTTGTATTGGAAAAAGTCTTGCAGATTTTTTAAACCTAGAAAGCCCCTATCACCACCTATTAAATGTCATGATCAGCGATGATCTAAGTACAGTGATTCAAAATTGTGATGTTGTGATTGATTTTACCACCGCAGAAGCGCTCGCCACGCACCTTGATATTTGTCATCAAGCTAAGAAGCCAATCATTATTGGAATTACGGGTTTATCTGAACAACTTACTGAAAAAATTAAAATAGCCGCCCAAGAAATAGCCATTGTACATTCAGGCAATTATTCCATTGGGGTGAATCTGAGTGTCGATTTAGTTCGTGTAGCAGCTCAACTACTGAGCCAAAATGAATATGCTCAAGCTTTTGAAGCAGAAATTATTGAAGCCCATCATCGTCATAAAATTGATGCACCCTCAGGTACAGCTTTGATGTACGCAGATGCGATTGCACAAGCAAGACAGCAACAACTCGCTGATATTGCTATTTATCAACGTCACGGTGCTGTAGGCGAAAGACATCATCAAAGTATAGGCTTACAAGCCATTCGAGGTGGGGATATCGTTGGTGAACACAGTGTATTCTTCTTCGGTAATGATGAGCAAATTGAAATTAAACATGTCGCAAATAATCGCATGAACTTTGCTGTTGGCGCCGTCCGTGCAGCCACTTGGGTGAGTAATCAACCCTGCGGTCTATATGATATGAATGATGTTATAAAAAATTAGTGCAAACAAATTAACTTAAACTTAAGATAAATATTACAAACTTCATCGCTTAGACCCTAGATAGACTTTTCATCTACCTTCGCGCCTAAACACAAATGCATTGCCCAACAATGCTGCACGACTTTTAGGCTTAATTTATATGAAAATACTCACTGACCATCAAAGCATAATGACAAGTTATCTATTGATGGCGATTTTCTTAGCTTTATTGATTCCCTTACATCTTCTTGCCAGTTTTTTTGCAGGCTTTGTAATATTTGAAATTATTAATAGCTTAGGAAATATCACAGAGAAATATATTGATGGTCAGCGCGCAAGAATTACCATTAGCGTCATTCTCGGCATCATCATTGTGACGTTAATTACACTTGGAATTACCAGTTTAGTCAGTTTCATGCAACATGATGTACAAGGGTCTGGAGTGAGTGCCTTAAGCGATCAGATTGACCAAACACTGCAAAAACTACAACTCGAAATCGCTCAGTATATTCCAGGCTTTATTCCCTATACGCTTCCAGAGCTGAAAGATCAATCCATGGATTTACTCAAAGATAATCTGAGTACGCTAAAACACACAGGGACTGATTTCATTCATAATCTTGCGACAATGCTGATCGCTTCTATTGTTGGAATTTTGGTATCACTTAATCGTTTACATCCTCAACCTGAACAGCCTGTTTTTAAACGCGCCATGATCAAACGGATTGAAAATTTATCTACAGCGTTTAAAAATGTAGTCTTTGCACAATTTAAAATTTCATTAATTAATACTGCGCTATTCTTTGTTTTTTCACATATTTTATTACCAATCTTTGGTGTGCAATTACCCTTTGCCAACACGCTTGTCATACTGACTTTTATTTTTGGCTTAATTCCCATCGTTGGGAATTTAATTTCCAATACCATCATCGTAATCACAGGGCTTACAATTTCTGTGACAACTGCTGGTGTAGCTTTGATTTATTTAATTTTGATTCACAAACTTGAATATTTTATCAATGCAAAAATTATTGGTACAAAAATTCATGCAGCATCGTGGGAAGTCTTATTGGCGATGCTCGTATTTGAAGCAATTTTTGGCTTAGCTGGATTAATCGTTGCACCAATTTTTTACGCCTATATCAAATTGGAATTAAAAAAAGCTGAGATGATTTAACAATCTATAGATCAGTTAAAAATAAAAAACTCTCAAAACGAGAGTTTTTTTATTTTTGAATTATGCCCTTTTATTCCCACACGACTTCTTGTTTTAACGAAGCCCATTTTTCTAAAGAAGGTTCATAACGACTTTCTATTTTATTACGCTTAATCTTCATGGTTGGTGTCAATAAATCATTTTCCATTGTCCAAGGTTCATTGATGACAACCATAAAACTCAATTTCTCATGTGATTCTAATGCTTCATTTATCTTCAATCTCAATGATTTTAATGTCGCTTCCACTTCATCACGTTTACCATTTTGCTTTAAATGATTGCGTACATCTTCAGCCAACATAATAAAAGCAACAGGTTGCGGTAAACTTGAACCACCTACACAGACTGATTCAACCAATTCATTATTACCAATTTTTTGCTCTGTCGGCACAGGCATGACGTATTTTCCTTTAGAGGTTTTAAAGATGTCTTTAATCCGCCCTGTAATTTTAAGTCTCCCAACTGCATCAATTTCCCCCATATCGCCCGTACGTAAAAATCCATCAGCTGTTATATCTTCTGCTGTTTTTTCAGGATTTTTATAATACCCCAACATCGTACCTGGACTTTTGACAAGGATTTCACCATTTTCATCAATTTTGCACTCTACTTTAGGTTGTGCATGCCCGACATAACCTTCTGCAAACTGCCCAACTTTAGTGGCGTGTGAATAACCACAATTTTCCGTCATTCCGTAAATTTCGAGCAATTCCAAACCTAAATTTCGGTACCATAAAATAATATCAATCGGTAATGGTGCGGATGCAGTAAATGCATAACGGACATGATTTAAACCTAACTTAGCTAATAATTTTTTCTTAATCACTTTACCAAGCACAGGTATTTTAAAGAGAATTTTTTGTACATGCGGTGGAATTTTTTCATTAATTCCTAAATAGAATTTTGTCCATAATCTTGGTACCGAGAAAAACACTGTAGGCTTGGCTCGGTTTAAATCCTCAATAAATGTCTCTAATGAATTGGCAAAATACACTGTATAACCACAAACCATCGAGGATGACTGAATAAAGATCCGCTCCGCCACATGCGCAAGCGGTAAATATGACAGTGCCCGATCTGAAGAAGTTACACCGAATGTATTCCTCATTTCATTTGCACCGGCTAAGAGTGTGGAAAATGTTTGCATCACACCTTTGGGTAAACCAGTACTGCCAGAGGTATAGACAATCGTTGCTAAATCATCTTTGTTTGGTAATGTTGGATTCACCAAAGGTTGAACATTTTGAATGATATCATTCCACTTTGGTGCATCATAGTCAGGAGCTAAAGGCAAACAGACACATGGAAAATTTTCTGGAATTATTTTTTTCACATCATTCCAACTATCAGCCTTCCCATCTAACTTTCCAATGAAAAGTAACTTTGCTTCACTGTGCTCCAGTACATAGCTTGCGCCTTCAGCATTTAAAGTGGGATATAACGGTACGGAAATATGCCCTGCCATCCAAATCGCCAAATCCGCCATGAGCCAATGGGCACTATTTTTCCCATAGATTGCGATTGAACTTTTACTTGGCAAATTTAAAGACAATAAATAACTTGCCATACTCCGTACTTGTTGCCCAACCTCCGCCCAAGTGTAATGAATGACTTCGCCATTTGCTGTAGGTTGTACACAATAATCTTTATCTGGAATTTTTTTTTCCCAATGCAATAAATAATGTAAATGGGTATCATAAAACTCAACCACTTCCGTATTTCCCATAATATTTCATCCCTTTTAAATTTTTATTGTTCAGTTTTCTTCATTATCATTTCACAATGCATATCCAAGTTTCAGATCAAATGCAGTACAAACAACACGATAACAAAGCAAAATAATTGCTTTCCCAAACTGAAAGCATTGCATCATCAATAGCATAAAATTGTCTGTTTTGTATACAGTATTTCTGATCAATTAAATTTCGCATTTAAATCTATTACATTATCTCAATTTAATTGATTGATTCTCATTTATAGCAAAAATAATAAACACCCTAAAACATTCAGAAGATTGATAACCGTAGCTTATATAAAGCAACTCATCGAAAATAGATATAAGATTTTATTTATTAAAGTTAAAGAAGGATTTAATAATACCTTAAAATAAAGCAATAGAAATCAAATAAAATATTTTTTATTATATAAACTAACTAATCAAACCAATCGTCTTCGCCATATTAATTGCTTTAGTGCGTGAATTTACTGAGAGTTTATGGTAGATATTTTTAATATGACAATCGACTGTAAATTTAGAAATATTTAACTGTTCTGAAATTTCACGACTACTATTCCCAACAGCGACCAAATTGAGAATCTCTAATTCCCTAGCCGATAAATTCGTTTCTAATTGACAAGATTGTGCTTCAGGTTTTACGACATCTTCAGCATGAACATTTTTTAAAATCTGATTTGCAATAAACGGATCTATAATCACCCCACCACGAAGTAAACTTCGTATTGCGAAAATCAGTTCAAAATCATCTCGCTCTTTAAGAACATAGCCTGTCGCCCCAGCAGATAAAGCTTTTAAGATTACTTCAGCAGAGTTCCACGCAGAAACCACCATGATGGGAATCTCACTGTCTTGTAAGTCTTCTCTGATATAGGAAATAAAGTCGATCCCATTTCCATCGGGTAATCCTAAATCTACCAGAACCAATTTGGCTACTAGAATACTATATTGTTCAATGGCCCCTTTAATTGTTTGAACAAAAGTAATATCTTCTTTTACGTATCCAAACTGAACTAAAATACTGTACATACGATCCTGTACAACCGGATCGTCTTCTAAAACTAATACTGGCTTAATTAGTTCAGTATCTACTGAAAACATTTAAAACCCTCCTTTAATTTCAGGAATAATTTTCAATCTTAAATAAAAAGCAAACAATACCCTAAATTAGGTATTTTATAAATTAATTAAGCTCAATTGCGATTAATTATTCGATAAATATAATTTAGAAAACATTTAAATATTATCAATTATTTTTTAATATTAATTTTTTATTTCAAATAGATCATACTATATTATGTATATTTAATTGAGTTATTATCATATTAAATAAATTCTTACATAATTTCATCAATTCTATATTCATCGGTAATCTATTAAATTTTATAAATTATTTCAATAATACAACTTTACAATGTGCAAATCAAAAAAGCTCCCGTAGGAGCTTTCTTGGATTTAAATAATTTGAAACATTTAAGGTTTAACTACCACCAACACTTGAATCGCTTCAGGTGTAACAGATAAACCATCCAGCAAACCCAAACCTTCTTTTTGGAATTTCTGCAAACGAGAAATTTCATCATCACGAATACTTGGATTGAACTGTTTTAGATACGTTAAACGATCTATTTCATATTGCCATTTACTACCATAAATATTTTTAGCTTGCTCGATCAGTTGAGGCAAAGCACCTTTGGCAATATCTAAAGCTTGTGCATAACGCTGTTCAACAACTTCACGGCGCGCTTTCACCACTTGACGGCAACTATTGCTGTCTAAATGATGTAAATAAGGTTTAATGATTTCCGGATCAAGCTTCGCGGTAATATCTTGACCATTTTCCGTCAATAGCACACGAATCAACTGAGTTGGTAAGCTTGAAGGTAGATTTAATGCTTTAGGCGCAACCACATCAACTTTAAACCATACTTCTAATAAGATCGAACCTTGTTTCAAAGCATTGGTTTTCAGAATCGCGACATTGGTACTACCGAAAGATTGAGTACGGATAATTTCCATCACACTTTCAGTAAACGGATGCTCAAGTGTTAAATATTGTGCATCTTCACGAATCTGAGCCTGATCACGATAGAAGGTCGCAGTCATACCTTCTTCATCAATATCCAAACCTTGAACTTGCATTTGATCAGTTGGTTTAATGATCACAGTACCATTACTTTGTTCATCAAAATCAATATTGGTTGATGCCATAAAACGCTTCATGAACATTGGCAATAATGTATTGTCATCATAGTCTTCAAGCGCAGTCACAATCTCTTGTGCCACTATTGGACGACATGAATTGTACTCAAGTAGACGATCACGACCATCTTGTAATTCCGCTTCCAAAGCTTGACGTTGAACATTGACAGCTTCAAGTAATTCTTCGAATTCTTGACCTTTATCAGTCAATAAACAATCTTTCAAATCAACAATAAAGTTTTCTTGAAGTGTTTGCGCTGTTGGTGAAATATTACTAAAAATATTCAATGCTTCGTTATACCAACGGAACATACGCTCTTGAGCTGTGCCTAATAAATAAGGCACATGAATTTGAATACGATTTTCTTGACCAATACGGTCTAAACGACCAATACGTTGTTCAAGTACGTCAGGGTTCGCGGGTAAGTCGAATAACACAAGATCAGATGCAAATTGGAAGTTACGACCTTCTGAACCGATTTCAGAACACAATAAAATCTGCGCGCCATAAGAATCTTCAGCAAAGTAAGCCGCAGCTTGGTCACGTTCCAACAAGCTCATGCCTTCATGGAACATGGCTGTACGTACGCCTGCATGAATACGCAAAGCATTTTCCAAAGCTTCAACCACTGGGCCACTACGTGCGATTAATAACACTTTCTTATGTTTTAAATCTGAACGTAAACGCTCCATCAACCACATCACACGTGGGTCTGTTTCCATCCACGCGCCATCGAGTTGTGCTTCTTCTGGCCACATTTGCTCACGTAACTTACCATCTTTCGACCAATTTTCTGGCGCTGGTAAAGGTGCTGGCTGACAATCACGTCCTGGGAAACCTTGAATCGCTTCACGGGTATTACGGAACAAGATACGACCTGTGCCATGACGATCTAACAATTCATGAATTGCACGGAAGCGGTGTTCTGGTTGATCTTCAATTGCATGACCCAGTAATTTTTCAACTGCTTCTAAATGTTCTGCTTCAAGTGGAAGATCAGACATCAACACTTCTGCAATTTTTGCAGTGTGATGATATTGCTCTTCTTCATCCAAGAAGCGATCTAGAGAACTAAAACGTTGTGGATCAAGTAAGCGTAAGCGAGCAAAATGGCTTTCTACACCCAATTGTTCAGGTGTCGCAGTCAGTAATAAAACACCTTCAGTTTTTTCAGCGAGTTCTTCAACAAGGTCATAACGTTCGTTACCACCTTCTTCTTCACTCCACATCAAATGATGCGCTTCATCGACCACGAGTAGATCAAAACCAGCTTCAAGTGCTTGCTCACGTAAATCATCATGGTCAATCATCAAATCGACAGAAGCAATAATACATTGTTCAGTTAAGAATGGATTGAGCTCTGGATCATGCTCCTTGATCGAAGCGGTACGTGTTAAATCGAATAAAGAGAAGTTCAAATTGAAACGACGGCGCATTTCAATCATCCACTGATATTGCAGTGAATCTGGAACGAGAATCAAAATACGTTCAGAACGACCAGTTTTCAATTGTTGATGAATGATCAAGCCTGCTTCAATGGTTTTACCTAAACCAACTTCATCGGCAAGTAAAACACGTGGTGCAAAACGCTTACCGACTTCATGTGCAATATAAAGTTGGTGTGGAATCAAGCCTACACGTGCGCCAACTAGACCACGTAATGGAGACGTTTGCATATTGGCTTGCATTTGCAAGGCTTCAATACGCAAGTCATACCATTCTTTATAATCAATTTGACTCGCTAATAGGCGCTCTAAAGGCTTAGACAATTGAATAGTTGCACCAATACGGGTTTCGTTGAGTGCTTTACGTTCTTGCTCGCCATTTTCAAGTGTGCGAATCACGTTATAACGAATCACACCATTGCGATCATCAAATGATTCTACAATCCACTTTTGACCTTCTTGATCTTGAACTTCATCATTTACATTGAAAACAATACGAGATAAAGGTGCATTGTTACGTGCATAGACACGAGTTTCATCACTTTTTGGGAAAAGAATACTGATTGAACGTTCATCGACATCAATCAATACACCTAAACCTAATTCAGTTTCTGTGTCTGATAACCAACGTTGACCTATAGCAAATTGTTGCAATTTTTCCACCTTTATCTCATGTTCGAGGCTAAAACACGTTTGCTCAAATTAGGAGAATATTTGAACAAAGTTTACGCCCTTTACGCAATACTTTTTGACATAAAGCTCATTAAATAATTTGAGCTTATGGGATTACTATTTAAAAAATTTGACTAAAACGGAACTGGACAATCAAATTGTACAAGCTCCTCTGTTTTAGGATGATAAAAGCTCAGTTGCTGTGCATGTAAACATAAACGTGGCATTAACTGCTGTTGTTCAGTTGTTGCATATAAAGTATCTCCGACGATCGGATGACCTAAATATTGCATATGTACACGTAACTGATGTGAACGTCCTGTAATCGGCGTAAGTTCTACGCGTGTGACAGCTTGTCCTTGAATTTGAAAATGTTCGACTGCTTTCCAATGTGTTAATGCTGGTTTGTTATGTTCTGGTGCAGCGATATGTAATGGAGGATGTTCAGGATCATAAATGACAGGTACATCAACAGTTCCTTCACCGTGTAAAGTTCCTGCGACGACTGCTTGATATGTTTTAGAGGTTTGACGTTCTTGGAACTGTCGAGAAATGGATTTTTGTCCCCACTTACTTAATCCAAATACAAGGATGCCTGAAGTATCACGGTCTAAACGGTGAATCAGTAATGTTTTAGGTTCAATTTTTAGTAATCTGCTAATGACACAATCTTGTAGGTCTTCTGTTTTTCCGGGAACTGTGAGTATACCTGCTGGCTTATGAATCACCATAAAATCATCTTCACGATGTATCAGGTGCTCGGTTAGAAAATTACTCAAGGTTCAGTTCCGCTGATCGTGCAAACAAGCGAGCAATGATATGAATCTTGGCTTCAAAATACAATGAATATTTTTGTTTTGTTGAACTGATTTTGCTGGTTGTTTGTTGGTTGGTCTCATTATTACTGTGGCATGTCATCATTGCACAATATTTATGAATCAAATTACATTTTATATCATCAAAAATAATCATTCTTTCCGAACATTTTTCAAACTTAATTTGAGAATTTAATTTTCGTTTATTTTCATTTATTCACCTTTAAATTCATTATCGAACAAAAACAAACCAACCCAATGGTCATATTTTGCCAATGAATTGATCAAAAATGCGCTAAAACACAATTTTTATAGAGAATTTTGGCATCTTTCAAACTTACCGCATGCACAATGAACTGCTATAAATAATTTGAAAATAAACCGATGAGCACAATAAATGACGAAGATACTAAAAAGTTCTCTGCTTGCGACGATATTGGGTAGTGCAACGATTTTAACAGGCTGTGCAACTGCAACCCTACTGGATAAAGATGATGGTGTTCGCACTAAAACCGTTAAAAACGTCCTAATTAATGACAACGTGATTGCTTTTGGCAAACCTGCGCAAGTCATGCCAAATTTACCACAAGACAGTATTGTGATCGTTGGACAACAATATAGTTATGTACTGACACAAGGCGGAGCAAAATTTGCCAAAGTCATCTCAACACTTGATCCGAAAAATATTCAAGTGACACGTTCACTCGACTTTTACTCAGCTAAAAATGATGGTAATTTTTCAGGAGCTTTGGAGCTATCCTACGTCAAACTTGCAGAAGATGTGACCAAGGCAGATCGTGCATTTTTTATTGAAAATGGTGCTGAAGAATGCACCAACTCAAGTGATAAACGTTTGAATGCACAACGCTTCTGTTTCAATATTAAACTTGGAGGTGTCGTTTACCCAGCAGCAACCAACCGCGATTCATTTAAAGCACTGAGTAAGCCTTATCAAATCAGTATTTATACGTCTGAGGAAGTGAAAGACTACTCTAAAGTAAGCAGTAAAACTGCTGATAAATTAGTCTTATTCCCTTTTGCTGTGGCTTTTGATGTGGTGACCTTACCCTTCCAAGCCATTCACAAAATTTTTGATTGATTTTTATTTTCTACTTAATTTTTCCTTTTCCACCTAGTCCTTTTCCACCTAGCTCAACATAGACTTAGTTCTCTGTTGAGCTTTTTCATGGCTAAGCACAACAAATAAAATATGACTCAAATTAAGCTAATTACTCTAAAACCCAATAAAAAACAGCATTGAATATTAATAAAACCCACATTAACCCTTAAACTTTATCTTATTTAGATAAAATGCTACAATAATTAACCACAAAATCTCTCCCCTTCATTGAATCAATTGCTTACCCAGCGATTGATTCCTGATGACTTTGTTACATAGCTATTGAATTCGATAAGATTTGAGTCTGTTGAGCATTCGTCTATGTTTGCGACAATATGTATTTTTCAATGATACGTAACGTGAAATATGAGTTTCATTATTCAAAATGGTGAACTCAATCATTTCTCGACATAACGTAAATCATTGATGAAATCTCAACAGCCCCTATAACATGCCCGTTATTCTTTTCTGAACTATGCAACCAAGCCGAATTTACCAAGAGGCAAGGTATGAGCACAGAGCAAAACTCTCCCGTAGAGGCAACCAGGTCCAAAGTCTATCGATACTTCTTTATCGTCTTGACTGCACTCATTGCCCTATATCTCATCATCCAGGGTTCAAAATTATTGAGCTTAGGTGGTTCAAGTTATTATGTTATTGCTGGTGTTGCGTACATCATCATTGCGATTCTATATGCGTTAAAAAAAGCCGCTGGTTTATGGTTGTCTATCATCACATTTATTGCAACTGTGATTTGGGCAATTGCAGAAGTTCAAGGTTTAGACTTCTGGCAATACATTCCACGTCTGGTGATTCCAACTGTTTTATTTGTTTTAAGTTTATGGGCAAGTCACAGTCTGCCTACATTAACCAATGAAAAAGTGAAAGCTGCGAATCAGGTTGGATTTGTTGGTTTCGCTGCCTGTGTTATTGCACTGATTGCAGCATTTTACCCACATGGCAAAGTTTTAAATCCAGTCGATTTGGTTCAGGATCCAAACCTTGCAAAACCGCATGCTGAAAACTCAGATAACTGGGAATATTTCGGTCGTAATGGCAATGGTACACGTTTTGCGCCATATACCGACATCACGCCTGACAATGTAAAAGATTTGAAAGTTGCCTGGATTTACCACACAGGTCGTGATCTCAAAGCGGGTGTGGATGAAAATACACCGATTCAAATTGGTAGTACGCTTTATTCATGTACACCGACCAATATCATTACAGCAATTGATGGTGATAGTGGTAAAGCCATCTGGAAATATGATCCTAAGGCAAAAACTGCAGAACATATCACTTGTCGTGGTGTGGGTTATTATGATGCAAGCAAAGATGCTTCACTCACTTCTGCTGATTTAGCATCGAATGGGATTAAAGCTTGCCCACAACGTATTTTAACTTCGACTGTGGATGGTCGTTTAATTGCGTTAAATGCAAAAACAGGTGCTTTGTGTCCTGAGTTCGGTGTCAATGGTCAAGTCGATGTTTTACATGACATGGGACCAACTGAACAAAGTAAACGTTATCACCCTACTTCTACGCCTTTAATTGCAGGTCATGTGGCGATTCTTGGTGGTTGGGTACGTGATATTGTTCATGGCGAACCTTCTGGTGTAGTACGTGCTTATGACGTTCGTACTGGGAAATTGGCTTGGGCTTGGGATGTGGGTAATCCAGAACTTTCTGGTGAGCCTACAAATGGCAAAGGTTTCACCCTTGAAACACCGAATATGTGGACCATTCCAACTTATGACAAAGATTTAAATCTGGTTTATTTACCTACAGGTAATGGTCCTCCAGATTACTGGGGTGGTGACCGTAACGGTGCCAAAGAAAAATTCGGTTCTGCTGTCGTTGCTGTCAATGCAACTACGGGTAAAACTGTTTGGTCTTATCAAATCGTGCATCATGACGTTTGGGATTATGATTTACCGTCACAACCTGTTTTATACGACATGACCAATGAACAAGGTCAAAAAGTTCCAACATTGATTCAAACCACGAAAATGGGACAAATCTTTGTTTTAGACCGTCGTACAGGACAACCTGTGTCTAAAGTTGTTGAAAAAGCAGTACCAACTTCAGGAGCTGCCGAAGGTGAAAAACTTTCTCCAACTCAACCTTACTCAGTAGACATGCCACAAATTGGGAATGACACTTTACGTGAAAAAGACATGTGGGGGATTTCTACATTTGACCAGTTAAACTGCCGTATTGACTATAAAGATTCAGTCTATCAAGGTCTTTATACTCCACCAGGTGAAAAACCTTATATCGAATGGCCAAGTCTGTTGGGTGGCATGAACTGGGGTGGTATTTCGATTGATGAATCGACTGGTTTAATGTTCGTCAACGATATGCGTATGCCGCTTCGTATGTCTTTAGTTCGTAAAGAAGACATGGGTAAATACAAAATTTCAACTGACGAAGTGCCTGGGTTTATGGGTACTGTACGTCCACAATTTGCAGGCCCTTATGCAGGTGTGAAAATCGACATCATGCAGTCTGCATTGGGTGTACCATGTAACCGCCCACCTTTCGGCACCATGACCGCGATTGATTTAAAATCTAAAAAAGTGGTTTGGGAAGTACCGATGGGGACTGCTGAACAACTTGGACCTTTAGGTGTTAAATCACACATGCCTATGCCTTTAGGTATGCCAACTTTAGGTGGTCCAACTTCAACTGCCTCTGGTTTAGTGTTCTTTGCAGGTACGCAAGATTATTATCTTCGTGCTTTAGACTCTAAAACAGGTAAAGAAGTCTGGAAAGCTGAACTTCCTGTGGCTGCTGTTGCCGCACCATTGATTTATAAATCTCCGAAAACTGGTAAACAATATGTTGTCATCTCTGCGGGTGGTGCAAGCCATTCTAAAGATGTAGGTGATTATATTATTGCTTATGCTTTACCAGATCAGAAATAGTCAGCTTGAGTATGTCTTGTTAAAGTGATGCAGACATCAATATTCTGTAAAACACCCGATGCCATTCATCGGGTGTTTTTTATATAAAAACCAAATTTATATCAATAAGAATATATATATAATTGATTTTTAAATACTTTATAAATATATAATTAATTAAAAACTATAAAAACATTATCACAATTCACCTATCACAGTGATTTTGATAATTTTTAAATAATACATTTCAATTACTTAGTGAAAAAATTAGTGTTAAATCTTCAAAAAAACTTGATTATACTAAAAAATATGAATTTGACATAAAATGTCTATTTTACCAACACTTAAATTAATTATGGTTTTTTAAATTATTGTTTTAGATTAGAAAAATTAAAATAAGTTCCAACCATTTCGGTCACAATTACTTATTTTTAGTGATTCGAATAACTTACATTTCACCTATATTTGACTTACAGACATTAACGTAGAGTTTTGTGATGAATCTAGGTATTAATAAGCATGCTTATAGCGTTGCGACACATGATTGGATGAGGCATTTAGATCCTAGTCTTAAGTTAAGTGAAATTACTATCCCAGGCACACATTGTTCAGCAACATATAATTTTGATGATTCAATGAATCATCTTAAACACCAAAACTATAGCCTACTTGAACAGCTTCATGATGGCATTCGTTTCTTGGACATGGAACTCGCATGTACGGATGCGGAAGATTATTCATTAAGCGTGATTCATGATCGTTATCATTGCCAAATTAACTTTGAACAAGTTTTATTGACTTGTAAAAACTTTTTATTACGCAATCCAACAGAAGTTATTTGTCTGCAAATTGCGCATCGTGAAACTAAATTCTTGAACTTTAAGCGTAATTTTATGCATCACTTAGAAAAGTTCCTCACAGAGGGTGATAAAACCTATTTTTATGAAGGTGATAAGAACACTTCTTTGCAAGATTTGAGAGGCAAGATCGTATTTTTTAATCATTGTACCGTGGTCAATGAAATTGGTATTCCGTGTCAAAAAACTAAGCAACAGGAATATACAAATCATTTAGATCAAAATTTTCGTGTATTACCTTTACAACATCAAACTGAAACTGCGAAGCAAATCAGTTCAGTAAAGAAAATCCTCGATGAAGCATCGACCGTGATCAATGATACGCTTTATATCAGCTATAACTGTGTAAAAACACAAACTGAGAACCAAACACCATATGATTTGGCATGGGGTAATGGATTAACTTTACATCCTGTGATGAATAAATCTTTAATAATTATTCTTGAAAATCTACCCAAACACCCTGCGCGTTTAGGTGTGGTTTTATTAGATTATTATCGTAATATGGATAATGGTTTTGATGTGACTAAAACTTTGATTGAACTCAACTTACGTTTTAAAATTTAAATAAATAAGAGTACTATATGATCAAATTTTTAATATAACTTCATTAATTTAGCGATTGTAAATTAATGAAGTTATTATATTTTCAACGGTTCATTCAAAAAATCCTTTAATTAAACAATAAAATCTTAATAATAAAAAATAAATTTAGAACCTTGTCTTACATTTAATTGATTCATCCACATTTCTTTTAACTTATAATGATAAATTTTCTTAATATTTTTATATTTCTTATAATTATGCAATGCTAAAAAAAACATCAATAATCCCCAAAATACCATAACCACTAAAAAAAACATATTTTCATAAACTGGAGTAGAAAAAATAGCTAAAAATAAAGTCACAAAAAACAAAAATGAACACATTCCGAAAAAAATATACATAAAAAAGTTTAACCGTTCAAAAGCTGGCTTGAGCCTTACATCAGTCTGAATATTATCTTTACCACATACAAATAGTATAAGATTTGCCTTGAGTGCTTCATTATAATGATAAGCAATCGACACCTCTTTTCCCACACTATATATAAGCTCATTAGGGTGCGCGTAAAAATCCTGATCATCAATTGTCATTTTTAAAAATACAATTATTTGAAATACTCTTTTAAATTGAACGTAGTTGATGTTTTCAATTTGATTTCTAATCACAGGGAAATAATTTTCAACTGTGGTTATGCCATATATTTTTAGCTTCTGACTGTGAAAATATTGAAGATCACGAATTTGACCTTTTTTATATAAGAAATCTGTTGCTAAAATTTCTTCAGCTCGTTGCTTTTTATAAAGACAATTTGATGCTATTCCATTATCCGTAATCAAAGGTGAAAAATCTGTAAAATTATTTTTTTGATATATTGAATCATCCGATTTTATTTCATTATATAAGAGATAAACAGCAAAGCCGAAATTCAAAACAAAATATATACCTCCTAAATAACCCGCCTGATTTAGATTTTTTAAAAAAAATAAAAAGAAAGAAATACATAAAAAAATTGCCAAATAAATTAAAATTTTCGTTAAATAATAATTAAAATTATCAATTTCCGTATTTAGATATAATAAACCGTTGCCTTCAATATAAGCACTTACAACATACTCATTGTCCCTACCTTCAAAGACTTCCATTTCTACAACATCATTTTCTTGTAAAAAGTAGTCATCAACAGGTAGAAAATAACGGTCTAAATAACCATGTTTAAATTCTACGCCTTTAATTTGATTGAGATCATCTAGGTGATATGTCACTTCTCTTACTTGTTTTTTTACTGTTCTATTTTTGGTTTTTTTATTTTTCATGCGCATTACATAATGATAAAAGAGTATCGGTTTAACATCTCCAATACTCTTTTTAAACGGTTACAAAGCTTCAGTCAACTTGACCTCTCGTCTTTCCTGCAATGCTTTTGTAATCACCTGATATCCACCTGTTAAACCTAAAGTTGCCATAATCACTGCAACAATAATATCAGGCAATAAACTGCCTGTACCAAATACTCCTACTGCCGCCAAAATCACTGCGACATTACCAATCGCATCATTACGGCTACACAACCACACCGACTGCATATTGGAATCCCCATCACGGAAAGCGTACAGCACAACAGCAGCAACCACATTGGCAATCAACGCTAAAATACCGATCGCCCCCATGGTAATTGCTTCAGGCGGAATCCCTTGGATATAAGCATAGGCAGATTTACCAATCACCACAAAACCAAACAACGCCATGGTCAAACCTTTCAACAATGCTACTGTCGCACGCCAATACAGACTTGCCCCCAATACAGCAAGTGAAATCCCGTAATTGACTGCATCACCGAAGAAGTCTAATGAATCCGCCCACAGTGCCGATGAATGTGCATAAGCACCACCGATCAACTCAACAAAGAACATCGCAAGGTTAATCACCAATGCAATCCACAGTGCTGTTCTAAACTTACTGTTTGGTTTTTGTGGTGCAGGTTCATGACTACAAGTACACGCCATTTCACATCCCCTTGATTAATGATTCATCTGTATTATGCTATTTAAAACTATGGACTAACTCCAAGGTCAAGCCTTGTTTGAGTATTTTTGGAGAAATTCAATCATGCAACAATATCTCATCAGTGATCTGGCTAAAAAAACTCAACTGAGTACTGATACCATTCGTTTTTATGAAAAGAAAAATTTGATTCAAGCAAGTTTTAGAGCTGAAAATAATTATAAATATTATGATGATGAATGCCTGAAACGTTTAATTTTCATCAAACGCTGTCGTGCTTTGGACATGACATTAAATGAAATTGTGGCATTATTGGAACAGGTACAACATCCTGAACGTGACTGTAAAATTGTCGATCAATTGATTGAAGAACACATTCAGCATGTGGAAACACGGATTCTAGAATTGCAGAGTTTTAAAACACAATTGGTTGCCCTGCGCCAATCCTGTGCTTCAGACAGCACTATTGATCACTGTCAAATCGTAAAAAAATTAGAGGCTTCGATTGAGTAATACACAGTTTAAATTTGCATAAAACGGTTAGCACTCTTACTGCATAAATTACGCATCATCGACACAATTTTGAAAGTTTAATTTATTGTCTTTGTTAAAGAACAAAGCCACACCAAAGTGTGGCTTTACCTGTACATTTTGTAAGTCTGAGTGAAGTCAGAATGATTTATTACTTTGCTTGACCATATTGATCAGCCATCACTTCAACCAATTGATCTGGCTTGATATATTTCTTAATCACAGCATCCACATCTGCTTTAGTCAGTTTGGCAAACTCCTGATCTCGAACAGCACGACTATCCATTTTTTTATTACGTTCAAGTTGAGCATTGAGCATACGATGGATCACACGTTCATCTTCAAGTGTCGTCACACGTTGCTTCATAATATTGGCTTTGGCTGCTTCTAGCTCTTGGTTTGTCACACCTTTAGTCAATAAATCATTCAACACTTTATGCACGACTTGCGAAACTTCTGCGGATTTGCCTGCAGTGTAATTTGCTTCAATCGAGATTGAACCTGCTTCATTGAATGAGTCCAAATCTAGATTGCTACCAAAACCATATACCAATGCATTTTTTTCACGCAGCTCTTGTCCCAAACGTGATGATAATTGTGAATCACCCAAGATATAGCTAAATACAATCAATGCTGCCGCATCTTTATTATCTACACCAACAGGTATTGTTTGTAATGCTTGATAACTACCAAACTCACGCTGTTCAGAAAGTGCATGTACTTGTTGCGCTTTATAAGCGGTAAATTCAGTCGATAAACGTTGATATGGTTGGTTATTCTTCCAATTTCCAAATTGTTGATCTAACACTATTTTGATTGACTTAGGATCGTATTGTCCTGTAATCGAAATCTGTGCATTTTGCATTGCAAAATATTTTTTATATAGCTCAATAACTTGCTGATTGGTTGCAGCTTGAATCTGCTTTTTCGCCAATTCAGGTTCAAAATGATAACGTAAATCACCTGGCTGATACGTTTCGAGCAATCGGGCAATGGTCAATGAAGCCACAGTTTCAGGTTCTGTATAAGGACGATCCAAACTTGAAAGGCTTTGCAGTTTAATCAAATCAAATTGAGTTTGTTCAAATTTCGGATTCTTCATCACTGAAACAATGTATTTAAAGAAGTCCTCAAACTTATCTTTCTTTGCAGAAATTTGAATACTGATGCCATTATCTGTTGCAGTTGCGGTTGCACCACCACCTGACTCAATGGTTTTATCGGCAATATTTTGCAGACTATATTGGTCAGAAGCGCGTAATAATAAATAAGCCGTAAAATCTAAAATTTGTGCTTTATTCATCAACGATTCAGCAGTACCAAAATTGATATCTATGGTTGCATAGGTTTTATCGTCACGTGTTGTTGTAGGGAACAAGGCATATTGCATCCCATTTTTTAAAGTTCCACGTTGAATCTTCTTCTCAGTCGCATCTAAATACTGTTTTGATTTTTCAACATACTGCGCCACTTCAGCTTGATACACGCTAACATCTTTTAATGGCTCTGGTTGTTCAGCTTGCTGATCTAAAGTTTTTGGTTTTTCAGTTGCTTGCTTTTTCTCTAAGGCTTTTTTCTGATCTTCAGGCGTTGGTTGAATATCCCCATGAAAACGATGCGATGCTGTTAAAAAGCCTTTTAGTGTAGTATTCAGCTCATTCGCAGTCATATTTTGAATATCTTGCTGATCTTTAAAATATTGTGCCCAATTGCCATGTGATGAAACCACATAATCACTGAGCATGCCACCGACTGCTGCTGCACTACTCATCAGATTATCATTGGCATTCGACATTAAATTTTTCACACGTTTTAATTCGGTATCATCAAACTTTTTGTTTTGTTCCACCCCTGAAATCAGTGAGCTATCAATTTTTTTTGCATCATGATTCGGTGCGTAAATTGCACCCATAAACACTAAATTAAAATCATCATCTAACCATGTGGTAGATTGCACATTGGTTGCAATCCCTGTTTCAACCATACTTGAATATAAATGACCACTTGGCTGCAACGTATATAAATAGGGTGCTAATGCCAACGCTGGCTGAATTTTTTCATTTTTGCCATTCATATAAATATTAAATTTCGCCAAATCACTGCCCTTTTTGACAATGAAGTTTCTATTTTTAATATTGGCTGAATCGAGCAAAGGCACAACTGCTTGTTGTGGAATTTGACGTGCCGCGATTGGACTGAAATTTTTATCAATCGCTTTCAAGACTTCAGCTTTATCAAATTTTCCAGAAATAACCATCACCGCATTATTCGGTGCATACCAGGCTTTATAGAACGTATTGAGTTCATCCATCTTGATCGATTGTAATTCTGGCAAATCTCCAATCGGTAAACGACCAAGAGATTTATTACCATAGGCTGCTTTCCACATTTGATCCATCAGCACTGCAAAGGGCTGATCCATACGGACTTCACGTTCACGCATCACAATATTAATTTCAGACGGCACAAACTTCTCTTGCAGAACTAATTTGTCCATACGTTGTGCTTCTAGATAGATCACTTCATTTAAAGTCTTCTGATCTGGACGAACAATATTGGTATATTTCGTTGAATAATAATCTGTGCTGGCATTGGTCATCAGCGTGTATTGATCTAAACGGCGTTGGAATTCCTCACCTTTTACATCCTGAGTCCCTTTAAATGCTAAATGCTCCAGTAAATGTGCTAAACCGCCTTTACCTTGTGGGTCATTCAATGATCCAGTCAGATACACGGTATTCATAAAG
This sequence comes from Acinetobacter sp. WCHAc060025, assembly GCF_004209355.1. NCBI lineage: Bacteria > Pseudomonadati > Pseudomonadota > Gammaproteobacteria > Moraxellales > Moraxellaceae > Acinetobacter > Acinetobacter sp. WCHAc060025. The sequence goes on from NZ_SGSX01000010.1 coordinate 109,322, forward strand.
ACTTTGCTTTCTTTATCATTGGGTGCAAGTAGAATACGTAAACCATTGTCGAGCTTATATTCTTCAATATTATGTTCTGATTTAACTAAGACAGTTTGCGCTAAAGTTGAAGCACTAAATCCAAGAATACATAAAGACAGCGTGAGCTTTTTTAACCGCATAAGCATAAAATGAATCCAACTTTTTGAAATATTAAAATTTATATGCCAATCATCTTAAAAAAAGCTGAACACAATTTATAGTAATGTTTTGAAAAAATAGCCGTTTATTTCAACGGCTTTTGTAATAATTTGCATAATCCTATTGATTAAATAAATATCTCAGCCTGCATATACAATTTTGCATAGCCTGAAATTTCAATACGCTGTTCTTGTTGAGAATCACCTAACAACTTACAAAATAATTTCCCACCACGCTCAGAAGCCTGATAACCCACCAATTGCTGTTTTCCCAATTTCTCCGCCCAAAGTGGTGCTAAACCTGTATGCATCGAGCCTGTGACTGGATCTTCATCAATACCTTTATGCGGTGCGAAATAACGTGCAACATAGTCATATTGTGATGATGATGCTGTAATCGCAATATCAAGCGCGTCAGATTTGGCAGTTAAAGCCGTACTAATTTTATACTGTTCAGCCAATTCATGAATAACTGATAAATTCGGTTTTGCCTGAATTACCTGCTGTTCAGACTCACACACTAAAATAAAAGCCTGGGCATTACGATAGACCTCTTGAATTGGTTGATCAATCACTTGATTTAACAACTCAGGATAATCATTCAATTTCTCTGCTGGACGAATTGGAAAATTCATTTGAATCTTGCCATCACCTGCTTGATTGATAATGAAAATGCCTAAATTTTTCACATGAAAATGAATCGTTTTTGACAGCGTATAATCTTTAAATAATACAAATGCAGAAGCCAATGTTGCATGTCCACAAAAGTCCACTTCAACTTTGGGTGTAAACCAGCGAATGTGATAATTCTCCTCATCAATACGTTTTACAAAAGCGGTTTCAGCTAAATTATTTTCTAGGGCAATATTTTGCATCAATGCATCATCAAGCCATTCATCCAGTACCAAAACCGCAGCAGGATTTCCCTTAAATAAATCTTGTGTAAAAGCATCGACTTGATACATTTTCATGGTTTAGACTCCTTATCTAGTTAATGTTACGCAGTAACATCAAAACATTTTTGTTTCTCAATAAAATTGGATACGCGATAACGTCATCCGCAACGTGTTTGAGGCAGGACTACATCTATAAGTTAATGTTTCTGCGATATATCAATCAAAAGATGGTAGTTGACGAGTTTTGCGGATGACAATGGTTTTGCCTACTTTTTCCGAAAAAAAAGTAGGGCGAGCCGCAGGCTAATCCTGAAATTAAAACTTTCGATGTACGACTCCGCCGAGTGTGCTCTAAAACAGTTTGAAAAGTGCTTCGTTTTTTAAAGTGCGTAACATCAGTTATTTAGGATAATTCTAAACAATTATCAAAATGAATACAGATACAATTTAGATCATAAAATAGGTACAGATTAAAAACCGATGCATTCTCAAATTTGCCTAGACTACCCATTCACATGAACAAGATGGTATAAGACATAAGTTATTTCAAATAGTTGGGATATGATGAAAATAATGAATTTAACTGCATTCAAGCTAATGATGTTCGGCTTGATTATTTTCAGTCCGATGGCACATGCTAAAAATGAAACGTGGCTTGCGGGTACACGCTACAAAGGTCAACTGACCATTCCAATGGGAAATCAAACCCTTTTATGGAAATGTAATGGCTCAGTATGTCGTGTGTCAGGTTCATTTACCCATACATTATCACTTGAAGCATGTCAGGCATTGGTCAAACGTACAGGACCACTACGTTTCTTCAAGAATACTCAGGGAAAAATTTGGACATATAACTCAAAAGAATTGGCTGAATGCAATAAAGCTGCGCGTTAAGTTTTTCTTTTAAGCAGTAACATCAAATGCATATTTAAATCTCGAAAAAAAGTGGATACGCGCTAACGTCATCCGCAACGTGTTTGAGGTATGAGCCAGTCATGGCGCAAGATCTATAAGCTAATGTTTCTGCGATATATCAATCAAAAGATGGTAGCTGACGAGTTTTGCGGTGAGGAGCAACGCTCCGCAAGGTGGTTTTCTTGCGAAGCTTCGCTTCTCATTTTCCGAAAAAAAGTAGGTCGAGCCGAAGGCTAGTCCCTAAATCAAAACTTTTGATGTAAGACACCGCCAAAGAAGAATAATAACATTTAAAAATAAGTACCTTTATCTAATGCGTAACATCAATTAACGATTCGCCAATTCACCATGTTCTTCTGACATTAAAATCTCTTGATTGGTTTGCCCCATAAGCTGGCTGGTCACCATGCCTGCTGTCATCGAACCATCGACATTTAAAGCGGTACGCCCCATATCAATCAAAGGCTCAATTGAAATCAGCAATGCAACCAAAGTCACAGGCAACCCCATAATTGGCAACACGATTAAAGCGGCAAAAGTTGCTCCACCACCCACGCCTGCAACACCAATCGAGCTTAAAGTCACCACACAAACTAAGGTTAAAATCCAAACAGGATCAAGTGGATTGATTCCTACAGTTGGCGCAACCATGACTGCTAACATTGCAGGATATAAGCCTGCACAGCCATTTTGTCCAATGGTTGTACCAAATGATGCAGAGAAGCTGGCAATCGACTCAGGGACACCAAGACGTTGAGTTTGCGCCTCAATATTCAAAGGAATACTGGCAGCACTTGAACGACTGGTGAAAGCAAAAGTCAGTACAGGCAATACTTTTTTGAAGAAACGTAATGGGTTCACACCTGTGAGCAGTAAAACAATTGCATGCACTCCGAACATAATCGCCAAGCCGAGATAGGAAGCCACCAGAAAACCACCTAAGTTGATCATGTCCGCAGCTTTTGAGCTGGCAACAACTTTAGTGATCAAAGCAAATACACCATAAGGAGTAAATGTCATCACCAAACGTACCAATTTCATCACCCAAGCTTGTAAAGTATCAATTGCGGTGACGATACGTTGCCCTTTTTCCGCATCATCTTTAATTAGATTTAATCCTGCTAAACCCAATAAAGTTGCAAAAATGACCACACTGATAATTGAGGTTGGATGCGCACCCGTTAATTCTGCAAAAGGATTGGTCGGTAAAAATGATAGGATAAAATCTGGGACACTTAAATCTGTTACTTTTCCAATATATTCCGTTTGAATTGCTTCTAGACGTGCTGTTTCTTGCATACCTTGAACCAAACCAGCAGCACTTAATCCAAATAAATTAACCACAAATACACCCACTAAGGCTGCAATAAAGGTGGTGAATAATAAGGTTCCAATACTAATGAAACTGATTTTTCCTAAGGAAGATGCATTGTGTAATTTAATCACTGCGCTCAGAATTGAAACTAAAACCAATGGCATGACCACCATTTGTAATAACTTCACATAACCATTACCAACAATATTAAACCATTGAATTGATTCATCTAAAACAGCAGTATTTGTTCCGTAAACCCAATGTAATCCCAACCCGAATACAACACCTAAACATAAGCCTGCAAATACTTTTTTCGCCAGACTCCAGTCTGTTTTTCGCGTTTGCATCAGCAAGATGATTAGGGCAATGAATATGACAATATTCACAATGAGTGGATAATTCATATGAGTTCCAATAGTTTCGATCGCTTTATTATATGCTGAATGTGAAATATCCAACAGTCTTTAGCATTTTTGCAGATTTAACAGCTATTTTTTAAACAATCTGAATCAATAATAAAAACAATTAATTATTGAGAATATGTAAATTTTGCATAAGCTTGTGTAAAGAAAGACTAACTATATCAAAGCATTCAAGGTAGCTTATGAATCCGTACATTCAACCCGTAGAACTGGAAAAAGCTTATCGCTTGCTCAATCATGGACCTACGGTACTTGTTTCTGCACAGCATGAGGATGAAAGAAATGTAATGACCGCAGCTTGGGCATGTGCTTTAGAACTTGTTCCTGCAAAAGTCAGCGTTGTTTTAGATAAAAGTACCAAGACTCGAAAACTAATCGAAGCTTCAGGTTATTTCATCTTGCAAGTTCCCACATTGAAACAAATTAAATTGGTACAGCAATTGGGGTCAATTAGCCAATTTAATGATCCTCAGAAATTAGAGCATTGTCATACCCCTTTATTCCAATTTGAAGATTCTCCTCTACCTGCCGTTGAAGATTGTGCCGCTTGGCTAATCTGTGAGTTGATTTCAGAACCCCATAATCAGCAAACTCACGATTTATTTATTGGAAAAGTTGTTGCAGCTTATGCTGATTCACGCGTATTTCGCAATGGTCATTGGTATTATCATGAAGTGAGTTCTGAATGGAAAAGCCTACATCATGTTGCAGGTGGACATTATTACACCATTGGTGATCCTGTCGATGCCAATAAATGTTTGTGACACCAAGATCAATTAGACCAAACGATCAAATATCACTCGATAAAATAATGGTTATTTATTGTCTATTGGATCAATTCACTTTATCGTGAATTGGTCAAAACAGATGATGAATCACATGAATAGGATGTTCAGTAATAAAATTCAGCTCAGTCTTTTCCTCTGTTTAAGCATGTGCTTAGGCATTGGCATACTTCGTTTTTCCTATACAGCTTTACTTCCTTCAACTCGTCTTGCATATGGATGGGATACGAATTTTGCCAGCATTCTGAGTAGTGCAAACTTATTGGGTTATTTAATCGGTGCTTTCTGGGCAATGAAATTACCCCAAAACGCCACTATGCCACGCTATCTCTTAATTGCGGCTTTTTCCGGTGCGATCAGTTTACTCAGTTGCGCATTTTCAGGATTACACGAAACATGGTATGTGTTTTGGCGTGTCATTTCGGGAATCAGTGGAGGGTTATTGATGATCCTTTCACCGAGTGTCGTAGCACAATGTTGTAAAGCGGAAGATCGTTTAACTATTAATTTTATCGGTTTTAGCGGTATAGGCATCGGGGTTTTATTGGCAACCTTATTCCTCCCCTATTTAGACCGTATTAGCACCCAATCTGCATGGTTGATTTTATTTGCCTTTTCAACGTTGATTTGTTTAGTCATCACCTATTTATTGTCTATTTTTAAAAGTCATCTCAGTCAAATTTCTGCTGCTCCACAGCATATCAATAGCGTCAATGGCATGTATCTGAGTTTGCTTATTGTCTATGCAAGTAGTGCTTTTGCCTATGTGCCACATTCATTATTTTGGATTGATTATCTAAAAAATACGCTACATTTAAATTTATCATTCATTAATTTGAATTGGATTTTATATGGTTCAGGCAGTGCTTTAGGTGCAATCAGTGCTTTCTTATTGGCTCGAAAATTTGGCAATTTCACTGCATTGAAAATTCTCTATAGCCTCTACGTCCTAGCCATTCTTATCGCAATCTTTTCGACCATTTCTATTTTTACTTATATTTCATCGTTTTTTACAGGTTTACTCAACCCTGCTGTTGTATTTTTGACTTCTTATACGATTTTACAGCTCTATGGTATGGCATATAAAAAATTATGGAGTATGGCAACATTGGCTTTTGCCATCACGCAGTTAATCGGTGGAATTTGCTTTAGTGTGTTACAGCATTGGGGTGTATCGTATCATCAGCAATTCATACTGGCTTCCGCTGTATTGTGTATTGGCACAGTTCAATTTCTTGTCTATTCACAAATCAACCGAGCACAGATGCATAATAACTCGAACGAATCGTGATTTTTGACTCGATGTACATACATAACTCTATGCGAACTATGCACGATGAGTAGAGAAATTATTATGTAAATAAAAAGCAGAGCTTCATCAGAAACTCTGCTTTATTCAACCGAAACATATTGTTAAAAATGCGAATTAAATTACTTCGTTGTTGGCATTTTCTCTTTAATAAAATCCACCAATTCAGGATTCTTCGCCACAATTGCACCAGTATGATCAGCTTGTTCTACAAGTAAGAATTTAACATCTGTGCCCATATCTTTCAGACCTTGCTGTAATTGCGCAGTCACTTGATAAGGTACAGCCATATCTAATTTGCCCTGAATAATCATCACAGGTGCATTAATTTTCTTCGTCGCCGGTTGGTTATCTGCTAAGAACTTTTTAACTGTCGCATTCTCTTGGAAATCTCCAGCCAAACCAGGGTAGTTAAGAACGGTCTTACCTGCATTTTTAACCAAGTAATCTTGAATGTCAGCAGCAAATTTATCGTGTAAATCAGTTAAACATAAGCCATTTTCACCTGTAGTACCTTCTGCAAATTCAGCTACACTTCTTGAACGCTCTTGGAATATCTCGCGATAGTTAAATTTTGGATCATAGGCGGTAATTCCTACAGTGGTATATGCCGCATAAGCCAATAACTCAGCATAAACTTCTACAGCCGTTCCAGTTGGTAGTTTACCTTCTTGTTCTTGCTGAAGAATCCCTTGAATCGCCTGTGGTGCAACCACGGAAATAATATATCCCAAACTGGATGCAGGTGCGCCCGCAACAGCACCTTTGTAGTTAGCATCATTATTTGATAGTTCAGCAGTACCTAACGAGGCATGACCACCTTGAGATTGTCCAACTGACATCCATTGCCCATTGATCTGGGTAGAATAATGTTCTTTATAGGCTTTGACTGCATAAATTGCAGAATTGGCAGCGCTCTTTAAATTAAGGTATGGATGAATACCTGCTGTACCAAGCCCCTCATAATCAGGAGCAATGATGACATAACCTTCTTTTAACAGACTTTCTGCCATATTTTTAAAGCGTGGGTTAAATGCATTATTACTTGGCGCACAGCTATCACCAATCCCAACTGTACCATGTTCCCAAACTACAACTTTCCAACCATCTGTAGGTCGTGTCGTTTTAGGGACAAAGACCATCGCTGTCGCTTTCTTTGTTTCTCCCAAAACATTCGGCATGTTATAGGTCATCACTTTGACCGATGCAGCTGAACTCATTTGATCTAAGTTATATGATTTTTCAGATACATAAGTTTTATTTGATGTCCAATTGTCCCACTTATCATTGTCATCATTACACGCAGTGATCAGCAAAGTTACACTGCACGTCATTGCGATCAGTGTCTTTTTAAAGAATGTCGTCATTACAAAGTCCTCGATTTTTGTTGTATTAACAGCTCCATGTTGCAACATTGCATCGCATAAATTATCTTTATCACGTCAAAATATGCGAGCAACTCGCAATAATTAAACATAAAAAAAAGCATCTTACTAGGATGCTTTTTACCAAAAAGTCGAATAATTACTTAAACAAATTCGACCAGTTTTTAGAATATTTAATTTTCAAGACACAGTTAAAACAATGCGATAAAAATCCCAACAAAAATAATCAAACCTACCCAACGATTATGTCTAAATGCCCAAAAACACCACTGTGGATCGCGATCTTTGGTTTTGGTCCACTGATAAATAAAATCGGCAATCACCAATAACAATGCAATTAAGCCAATTGGAATTAAAATATTTTCCAAATACAGCGCTGCACCGATCAGAATGACACTGGTTGCCTGCAATAAAGAAATGATTTCAATATCGTATTTTCCAAATAAAATGGCAGTGGATTTCACCCCAATTTTTAAATCATATTCACGGTCAGTAATGGCATACTGCGTATCATAAGCGACTGTCCAAGCTAGATTACCGAAATAAAGCAACCAGCACGTCCAATCCAAAGGTTTACCCATCGCCGTGAATGACATTGGAATCCCCCATGAAAATGCCATACCTAAAACCACTTGTGGTAAATGGGTATAACGCTTCATAAATGGATAGACAAAAGCCAAAACTAAACCCGCTAATGCACAATAAAATGTGGCGATCGGCAAGAAGAATAAAGTACAAGCGCTTAACGCAACCAAACCAATGAATACACCTATTGCTTCTTTGGCTGAAATAATACCTGTAGCTAATGGACGATTCTTGGTTCGTTCAACATGCGCATCCACTTTACGATCTGCAAAATCATTGATGGCACAACCTGCCGCACGCATGAAAATCGTGCCCAAAACCATTGCCACTAAAGTCACTAAATCAGGAATACCTTCTGCCGCAATCCAGAGTGCCCACATCGTTGGCCAAAAGACCAATTCTGTGCCAATTGGCTTATCAAAACGACATAAATAATAATAAGCTTCTAACCGTTGTCGCAAAGTGGTTTGTTGCGCTATTGCCATGACAGTCCTTCAGTAAGCTTGAATATCAATGATATTTAAGGCTTGGTTAACACATGTTTTGATTCATTCAAATCAAAGTATCATTTAGAAATCATTTGTTGCTGCAAAAATTGTTCAAAAGCAGGTAAAAAAGTTTCCTGTACAATGAATTTACAACCATGCCAAGTATAGCAACTTTGACGCGTCCAACCATCTGCCAACTTTAAAACACGGCGCTCGCACAATGGTGTTGTCCGTTGGAACAGGAATTTTCCAATCGGTTGATTACGAATGTGTTTAAACAGGCGTGCTTTACGATGGATACTGAGAATAGGAAAAATACTTTTGGCTTTCACCCACGGTTGTGCATCACAGCCATATAAATAACTTTCTCGTACCCACGAAGTGTGTTGATACGGCATTTTCATCCATTGACTATCGATCAATGTCATTCTTTGATAATGCTCTTGAAGTGGTTGAACTTTAAAAACGCCACCCGCCACATCAGTTAATTGTTGGGTTAATGAACCTTGTGCATACAACCATGTTTTTAATTCAGGAGGAAAACGCTGATCCCGCATTGAGCATGATTGTTTCAATGTTCTACCCTTCAATTTTTCGATGCCTCAGTGTAACTGAAATTTAGATATTTGTTTGCAATGCGCATTAAAATAATAGGGTTTGGTGTGAAAAATCATCATTTGAGAATTAATTAATATTACTCAATATAGAATTTCAAATCATCAGAAAATATTTTATACACCCTCCACTCTATATTTTTACATTAAAAATGCTTTCTGCTACATTTCAATGAATCGCTTAAATTCCACCTTTATGGACAATAAAATGAAGATAAAAGCACTATTACACTTCAGTCTTTTTTGTATTCCTTCAAGTTACTGTTTTGCACTGGGGCTATCTCAATCGCCTATTCAGCAAGTTACGCTCTACCCGACTGTTGCCAAAATTGAGCGAAGCATTCCAGTCCAAGCAGGTGAACAATTGGTGACATTGACGGGACTTGCAGCTAACTTTGATATCAATCAATTGCAATATCAAAGTACCAATATAGAAGTGAATGCTGTTTCACATACCGACAGTGCGCTTGATAAACCTGCAGGCAATGAATCTAGCCAATTACGCAATAAAATTGATGACATTAAAAAGAAAATTTCTGAGCAAAATTCAATTATTCAAGCGGCTGAACTGCAAAATAAATTTCTGGGTAATGTGACCACTGGCTCTGCTTCAGTTGTACGTGAGCAAGCTTACCAAGCCTTTATTGCCATTGATAAAGCTAAAATTGAAAAAGAAAAACTCGCACAACGCCTAGAAGAACTAGAACAGGATTTAAATGCGATTGGCGATAGCGAGTTTAATCAACGAACGCTTAAATTTTATGTCAATGCACCACAACGTGGTGAAATTACCCTGAGCTATATGGTGCCTTATGCACGCTGGCAACCGACATATAAAGCTGAACTCAATACACAAACCAAGCAAGTCAAACTCACACGTATGACGATGATTGCGCAAAAAACAGGAGAGGACTGGAATAATGTCAAACTTGCACTATCCACTTCGACACCACAAAATTATGTACAACAAATTCAACCACAACAATGGTGGGTAGACTATTACGAACCACAACCATATCCAATGCCTGCACCTGCCCCAGTGTTGGCAGAAGTCGCTTTTTCTGACAGCAGTGCTGAAAAATTAGGAAAAAGTCAACGCAATCCTGCACCAGCTTTTCCCCAATTTCAATCAATGGATCTTAACTTTAGTACCGAATTCCGTTCTGGAACTAAAGCGACTATTCCAAGCAGTCAACAACAGATTTACTTACCACTCAGCGCCGAACAGTACCCTGCAAAACTCTCAGTTTGGGCGATTCCGAAACAAAGTACACAAGCAACACTGAATGCAGAAATTGCCAAACTTGATCAAAATTGGCCATCTGGAACAGTCAAACTTTATCGAGATGGGGACTATATTGGTCAAAGGGCGTGGAGTAATAGTGCTGACGAAGCCTTACAAATGAGTTTTGGTGTAGATGAACAAATTCAGGTTAAAGTTGTCGATCTAACGGATAAGAAAAGCCCTGTACGCAGTCAATCAGAAACCATTCAAAAACAGCAGTATTCGATTCAAAATTTGCATAATTATCCAATGGCTGTGACCATTTTTGAGTCAGAACCGCAAAGTCGTAATGACAAACTGACAACGCAATCCGTTTATAGCACACCACCAACAGCAACTAAGTGGAATGACCAACCCAATATCAACCAATGGCACATCAATTTAGAACCAAAACAGACCTTTAAACTAGATGTACAACATCAGTTTAAATACCCAAGCAAAGGTAATACTTCAGGTTTTTAAAGTTTAAATTTTAGGAATAATAAAGCCCAGTCTGACTGGGCTTTGTTTTAATCGATATTCTCTATTTAAAACATCAAAGATTAATTAAAATCACCTTCTCTTTCAGGCTGAAAAAGCACTTTTTCAATTTTAATCTTCATGGTATGACCATCTGGTTGTGGCCATTCAATTTCTTGACCTTCAGCTAAACCAAGAATTGCAGCACCCACAGGAGCAACGATGTTCACTTGACCTTTATCACCGTGGAAATCATGCGGATAAACCAAAGTGATTTCTGTCGACTCTGTAGCAGGTGCAATAGTGATCAACACTTTGGCATTCATTGTCACAACATTGGTCGGAACATCTTGTGGTGCAACAACATCAGCTCGCGCCAATTCTTCTTCTAAATGTTGCATTGTCGGCGTCAATTTCGCCTGATGCTCTAACATCGTTTCAAGTCGGTTTAAATCTTGTTCAGAAATAATAATATTCGGTTTTGCCATGTGCTTAATTCCTTTGACCTTTCACATCATTTGCTATAGCAGTGATCATTTTAATAAATTCTATTTCTTTTATAACAGATATTTATATCGTAAGTGGAACTATTCCACTTTTTACTTCAGCATAAAAAAAGCCCCCTTGAGGGGGCTTTCTCAAGTCAATGCTTATTTTGCATAAACTGGGAATTTAGCACATACCGCTTCAACTTTCGCTTTCACAGTATTGATCACAGCTTCATCACCTTTCGCATCAAGGATATCTGCAATCCAGCCAGCCAAGTCACGAACTTCAGCTTCACCGAAACCACGTGTAGTTACAGCAGGCGTACCGATACGGATACCAGATGTAACGAATGGCGAGCGTGGATCATTTGGTACAGAGTTTTTGTTCACAGTAATGTGAGCAGCACCTAACCATGCATCAGCATCTTTACCAGTCACATCTTGCTTAATTAAAGACAACAAGAATAAATGGTTTTCAGTACCACCAGAAACCACATCATAACCACGAGCGATCAATACTTCAGCCATCGCTTGAGCATTTTTAACCACTTGTTGTTGATATGTTTTGTATTCAGGAGCCATCGCTTCTTTAAAGCAGATTGCTTTAGCCGCTACAGCGTGAACTAAAGGACCACCTTGGTTACCTGGGAATACAGCAGATTGAAGTTTTTTCTCGATTTCTTCATTTGCTTTTGCAAGGATTAAACCTGAACGTGGACCACGTAAAGTTTTATGTGTAGTCGTTGTTGTTACGTCAGCAATTTGAACTGGGCTTGGGTAAACACCCGCAGCAACTAAACCTGCAACGTGTGCCATATCTACGAATAAATATGCGCCAACTTTGTCCGCGATGTCACGGAAACGTTGCCAATCAACGATTTGGCTATAAGCAGAGAAACCTGCCACGATCATACGTGGTTTGTGTTCTACAGCTAAACGCTCAACTTCTTCGTAATCGATTTCACCAGTTTCTGGGTTTAAACCGTATTGAATTGCATTATACGTTTTACCAGAGAAGCTAACTTTAGCACCGTGAGTCAAGTGACCACCGTGAGCAAGGCTCATACCTAATACTGTATCACCAGGATTAAGAAGCGCTAAATAAACTGCTGAGTTTGCTTGTGAACCCGCATGTGGTTGAACGTTAGCATAATCAGCACCGAATAATTCTTTAGCACGATCAATCGCCAATTGCTCGATCACATCTACATATTCACAACCGCCGTAGTAGCGTTTGCCTGGATAACCTTCCGCATATTTGTTAGTGAGTTTTGATCCTTGAGCTTCCATTACTGCTGGTGAGCAATAGTTTTCAGATGCGATCAACTCAATATGAGCTTCTTGACGAGCATCTTCTTGAGCAATTGCTTGAGCGATTTCTGGATCAAATTCAGAAATAGAGATATTGGCGAACATTAGCGAGGTCCTATGAATTAGGGCTTTTAAGCCGTGCTAAGATTGCGCGCATTGTAACATGAAATAATCGCTTATACAGAATGAAGTTTGCTCTGTTTTAAATAAAAATGGTTCATGCTTAAAACACGAACCATTTGATTAAAATATGATGATTTTAATATCCATCATGATGTACAGAATCATGAATTTATTGAGCAGGCATCATGCTTTTCACATCGTTCACAATATTCGCTAAATTTGCCGTGTACGCGGTGGTATGATCCCACTCCGCTTCAGTACGATACGTGATGTTACTTTGTTTCGCACCATCTCCTGTGAGTAAAAAGTCTGTCACTTTTTTCGGTACTGTTGCATCCGCACCACCTTGATAAATAATCACAGGCTGATTCAGTTTAACTTGTAACGGTTGAGACTCTGAAATAAGGAATGTGCTCACAGCAGATAATTCAAGAAAATTACTCTGTGTTCTTGGATAGCCTTCTAGTGAATAATTATTTTCAGACGCATATTTCATCATTCCGCCCCCCAACGTCTGTCCGACATCCCCTGAACATAATGTTTCAGCAGATTGTGCTAGTGTATCTGTTGGGGATTTAAAAACCTGACTAAAAGTTAGTTGTGGATTTTTATTACGCAAGCCCGCTGTAATCAATGCCGTATAGGTATCTAAAGAAGCCAATGTTGAAATTTTAGCGCTTAAATCATTCATTTCATTTGCTTGTGCTTCACCACCTAGCAAAATTAAAGACAGATTAGATGCAGGTGCAACGGCAATCGTTCCTTTATAGTTCAATTGTGCTCTTGATGCATATTGAGCAGCACCTAATGCAGCTTGTCCACCTTGAGAATGTCCAATCGCCAACCAATCCTTACTGACAGGCTTACCTTGTTTTTTAATATAATCTCGTGCAGCTACGACAGCATCTGTAATCGAATAAGCTTCACTTTTTAAATTTAAGAATGGATGTGCTTCACGACCACTTGGCTCACCTAAACCTTCATAATCTGGCGCAACAACCACATAACCCTGAGCAAGTAATTGCTTCAATAATACTTCTGTCCCTTTTAGACCTTGCTGACTCGGTGCACATTTGTCCGCTACACCTGTAGTCCCATGCGCCCATGCAACCACAGGCCAACCTGCTGCTGGCGGTGTTGTTTTAGGTACAAAAACTAAAGCAGTGGCTTGTGTTTCTTTATCATTTACCCCTTTCATTTTATAAGTCATCACCACACTTTCAGCTGCGACGGCACTCATATCATCTTTAGAATATGCCGTTGGGATTCCCACAACTGGATTGGTAATATTATTGGCATTCGGATCAGTACTCCCAATGATTGAACTACCATTATCATCACTATCATTACAAGCACTTAGGATTAAACCAGAACTTAAAATGAGCACCGTTAACAGATTTCTTTTCATGTGACTTATCCTTAAACACAATTTTAAAATTTTGTATGCAAACTACATTTCGCACGTTAATTCATCAATACGTCAAAAATATATGTTAGGCAAGCATTTTTACAGCGAATTTTTAACAATCATTCTATAAATCAAATAAGCTCTATAAGTAGATTAAACTTTAAGAATAACAGCCAACTTATTGAGAGGTTTTTAATCTCGCCATGACATTTTGGTCATTCAAAAAATCATGGACATCGGATATTGATAATAAAGTTGTCGTTAAAATAAAAATATCACGCTTTAAATTGTATTCATTTCTCAAAAACGCTAGTGTAATAAAGTTTTCCGTTTTACTGGCTTGGGAATAAAAGGCATGCAGGCAATTATTTTAGATACTGAAACTCACACATTGAATGGTTTACCCATTGAAATTGCTTATGCACCGATCCAAATTCAAGCTGGCAAACTCAGTCTAGACCGTGAACAAATGTTTGATCAGCTCTATAGCATTGGCGATGAAAAAATCGCTTTCGGTTCAATGGCTGTACATCATATTTTAGAATCAGATTTGATCGGACAACCAAATTTTTCCAGTTTTACATTACCCTCGGACACGACCTATATCATTGGACATAATATTGACTATGATATTCGTGCAATTCAACAATGTGGTGTCGATACTTCTCAGATCAAAGCCATTTGTACCCTTGCCCTTGCGCGTTTAGTTTGGCCAGATGCCGAAGCACATAACATTTCAGCGCTGATTTATATGATCAGTAAAGGCAGTGAAAAAGCACGAGAGATGTTAAAAGGTGCGCATCGTGCAGATGCAGACATTATTTTGACTGCCAATATCTTAATGCACATTATTTATCATTTGAAAATTCAAACAATTGAAGAGCTTTATGAGGTATCAGAAGATGCCAGAATTCCACGTAGTATCAATTTTGGAAAGCATCGTGGTACTGCGATTGCAGAATTGCCAAATGATTATGTGCAATGGTTACTTCGTCAGGAAGACTTAGACCCATATCTGCGTAAAGCACTCGAAAATGCGAATTTAATCACACTTTAAGCTTATGATTTGTAATAATAAAGTCATATTAGTGTAATTTTCATTCTTTATCCTAGAGTCATTTTATTGGGGAATAAATTGACTCATGGAACATTATATTAAAACTGATTTAGGCATTCAGGCATTACAACAGCGCTCTTTTCAACTTAATGCCCGCCAAAGACAGCTTTTACTTTTGATCGGAACAGATGACTTTAAAATATTGAATAGTGGATTAAAACAACGCCTAGCCACACCTGAACTGATTCAACAACTCGAAGATTTAGGGCTCATTTTTCAAAACCAAACTCATCAAGCAAATCCCGTTACAATTGAATCTACTCAGCGCCAACAATCCCCTGTTCAAAACGTAGACTCGAAAAATTCCAATCAAAAACTCGAATTAAAGAACAAGGAATACCCTACTGAGATTACTTCACAGCAAGACTCTAAAGAATCATCAACATCCAACATTCAAGTCAGTGAAAAGTTAATTGAAAATGTCCAAGCCAAACCAATACTCGAAAATGTTGTTGAAACCGTAGAATCTATTCAATCCGAACGTATAAGTCTTTCTTTTAATGAAATTCAACAAACAATGTCTAATTTATTGCAAACCCATTGCGGACTCATGGCAAAGCAACTCATCGTCAAAATACAACAGGCGACATCAGTACGTGAATTAAAACTTTGCCAAATGCAATGGATTACCGCTCTACAGGAATCAAGAATTTCACCGATCCTACTGAATCAAACCATGCAGCAAATCAATTATTCATTACAACATTTACAATCATCTTAAATAAAGTAGATTTGCCAATTTTACAATCTTGATTTAGATAAATCAGAAGATCAACTTAGCGCTTTTAAAGTGCTTCTCAGTCTTTTTTTGTCTAATTTTTTAAATTTTAAAATAAACTTATCAATAACTTGTGAAATTTCACCATAAAATTAAAACAATTGAATCAAATACTTTAGACTTTTGCTGAATCAACGACATCGTATTTTGAACGTATAAAAGTTGTTTTGGGGAAATTTACAAATGACGCATACACGGTATATCCAATTTCATCCTGCGGACGATCCAACTCAACTCAGTAAAATTGGTAATTGGGTCATTACATTTTTGAGTGATCAACATTCAAATAAAACACAACTTGCGATCACCAATGTCATCCCATGCCAAATTCTAGAGACACTACAACCTCGTCGATTTGTAATTGAAAATATGCAAACTACACAAAATTGGTCGATTCAATCCATTGAATGTTTTGATAGTACGTTGAATAAAACATTTGAATTAGAATTGGACTCATATCAAGCCATACAATTTATCCAACAATTATTGTCTGAATTTGAACGTTATGATGTTGAAGCTGTTTATAACGATTGACTATTGGGGGAGTTACTAAAAATTTATTCATCCCAAAAAAAATCACATGGCAATCTAACCATGTGATTTTTCTTTATTGCCCAATAAGCAAATAAATTATACAAAACGAATCGGTTTAAACTCAGGTTCAGGCACATGAGAATCACACTCCTCACCTTCTTCCTTATGACCTTTGTCGATATAACCTGAACGCTCTTTTTCAGGAACATTTTGATGTTCCCAAGCAATCACAGCTTGCATACAAATTTGACGTTGCTCTGCGGTTAACACAACACCATTTGGCCATTTACCGATTTCAACGGCTGTTTTTAAACGCTCAACAATATCAGCATCTAAAATAGATAGCATTTGTTCAATATTCATGGTCAATCCTGCTGAAATGAATCAAAATCTTGATTCCAACCAAGTTTCGTACGACAAGCCATATAGAAGTCATAGCCTGGTGGATGTAATAGTATAAGTTTGAATGGATGTTTGCGAATATGCAAACTATCTCCAATATTGAGTGAAACACTATGTTGCCCATCGGCACTGACCATCGGCAAAACACGGTTTTCACGAATCAATATTTTAATTTCACTTTGTCCACCGACGACGATAGGACGAGATGATAATGTATGAGGATGCATAGGCACTAAAGCGATAGCATCCATACTTGGATGTAGAATTGGACCACCACCTGAAAGCGCATAAGCTGTTGAACCCGTTGGGGTAGAAACAATTAAACCATCACTGTGCTGACGATAGACATACTGACCATCAATATTCAATTCAAAATCAATCATGTGTACAGATTTACCTGAATGAAGCACCACATCATTCAAAGCAATTGCATCATAAATGCTTTCATTTTTAGAGCGAATTTCCATTTCCAATAGAAACCGGCGATCTAACTGGAAGTCACCTTTTAAGACTTGATCGAGTTTAAATAGAACTTCAGTCGGGGTAATATCGGTTAAAAATCCCAAACGACCGCGGTTAACACCCAGCACTGGCGTATTGTATTTAACTAAAGCTCTTGCAGCATGAAGTAAAGAGCCATCACCACCCACCACAATAACCAGATCCACCACTTCGCCAAGCAGATTTTTACTGACCGTTTGCGTATTGGGATAAGGAACCAATGCGGCAGTGGCTGTATCAAAAACTGGATGTAAGCCTAAACTCAATAAATGATCATGGATTAAACACAAGGTATCAATCACTGATGATTTATCAGGTCTGCCAATCAAACCGATATTACGAAACGTTTTTGGTGAAATTTGCACAGATGCGGTAGCTCCACTTAATATCTGAGATATAATAACACTTTCAGAATATTTTTATAAAATCATTCATAAATGAAAACAAATAGAAACTTTAAAATGCCTTTAAATTTGTTTATTTCACAGATTTATTATTGCAAATTTAAGAAAAGCTTCGCATGATTAGCGAAAATAAATTGGGTATTATCATCTATATATGAAGACCGAACGTGGTATAGGCTTAATTGCACTGATTTTTTGTGTATTGGTTATTGCTGTATTTCTCGCATTTAGCGTCTACTTAATTCGCCTCGACAATGTGATTCGAGATAAATTTGAAGGAAACCGTTGGGATATTCCTGCGAAAGTATTTGCTCGTCCTTTAGAAATCTATGCAACTGCGCCTATCGCTCAGTCTGACTTTGAACAAGAATTAAAACTACTCGGCTATAAAGGCAGTGATAGTTATACCAAATCAGGGACTTATGTTACCCAGCCCAACACTGTATATGTCCATACTCGTGGCTTCGATTTTGGCGATAGCGTAGATCCTGAACAAGTGCTTCAAGTTTCATTTACTGGTGATACGGTTGCAGATGTCAAAGCAACTAAACCGACCAATACTGGCATTGCACGTTTAGAGCCGATGTTGATTGGTGGTATTTACCCGCAACATAATGAAGACCGTGTCTTGATTAAGCTGAATAAGGTTCCAAAGCCTTTGATTGAAGCGTTAATTGCCACTGAAGACCGTAATTTTTATAAACATCATGGTATTTCGTTCCGTGGTACAGCACGTGCTTTAGTGAGTAACGTGACAGGTGGTAAGCGTCAAGGTGGTTCAACATTAACCCAACAGTTAGTGAAAAACTTTTTCTTAACCCCTGAAAAAACGCTAAAACGTAAAGTCAATGAAGCGCTGATGTCATTGCTACTTGAACTTCACTATAGTAAGGATGAACTTTTAGAAGCTTATTTAAATGAAGTGAATCTAGGTCAAAGTGGTAACTATTCGGTCAATGGTTATGGTTTGGCATCACAGTTCTATTTTGGCTTACCATTAAGCGAACTCAATATTTCCCAACAAGCTTATTTGGTTGGTTTGGTACAAGGCCCAACTTTATTTAATCCTTGGAAAAATCCTGAGGGTGCGAAAAAGCGTCGTAATATTGTGCTGAACAATATGTTGGTCATGGGTTATTTAGACCAAGCGCAATATGAAAAAGAAATTGCTCGTCCACTCAATGTTGTCAGTAAACCATCACTTGGCAATGCAAGTTTCCCTGACTTTTTAGATATTGTCCGTCGTCAGCTTAAAACTGAATACCAAGAAACTGATTTAACCAATCAAGGTTTGAGAATTTTTACAACTTTAGATCCGATTGCACAAACACGTGTTCAAAATAGTTTTAGAGAAACAGTAAAACGTTTAGTCAGTTCAAATCCTGCTCGTTTGAAAGACCTACAAGGTGCAGTACTCATTACTCGTCCTGAAAATGGTGAATTGATTGCAGCTGTTGGCTCAACACAAGATTTCACTGGTTTTAACCGAACTGTAGATGCGAAACGTCAAGTTGGTTCATTACTCAAGCCAGTAATTTATTTAAGTGCTTTGGAATCTGGTCGATATAACTGGGCATCGCAAATTGAAGACTCGCCAATCAGTATTCCAACCGATGGGAATAAGTCTTGGACACCGAAAAACTACAGTGGTAGTGGCTATGGCTTTGTCCCAATGTCACAAGCTTTGGCAAATTCCTACAACTTATCTGCTGTACGCTTGGGGAATGAATTTGGTATTTCAACATTTAGCAATAATTTGACTAAATTTGGCGTAACTTCAAAAATTCCAAACTACCCGTCAATTTTCCTCGGTGCTGTAGATATGTCACCAATGGAAATGACCAGTATTTACGGTAACTTCGCAACAGGTGGATTTAAATATCCAACCAAAGCCATCAGAACCGTGGTTGACTCAAATGGTCGCTTACTTGAACGTTTTGCATTAAATGTACAGCAAACCATTGATCCCTCTACAGCCTATTTACTGAATTTTGGCTTACAACAAGTGATGTCTTCAGGTACAGGGCGTGCGGCGTATGCGAGCCTCCCTGCTGAATTGAAACTTGCGGGTAAATCTGGAACGACCAATGATACCCGCGATTCATGGTTTGCAGGCTACTCAGGTAATCACTTGGCGGTGGTGTGGTTAGGCTTAGACAATAACAAAATAACTGGCTTAACAGGTTCTTCAGGTGCATTACCTGTTTGGACCAATGTCATGAAACAATTGCGTCAAAAACCTGTGAATTTGCGTCAAACTGATGATATTTCATGGCAATGGATTAATTCTGGAACAGGTGAACTTTCTGCGCAAGGCTGTGCAGGTGCAATGTATATTCCATTGCTTAGACATACTGTACCGAATCGTGCTGATGCCTGCGGTGCTTCACATTACCAAGTCGAACCGCAGTACATACCTGATACACAACAAAACAGCTCTCAAGCGCAATCAAGCGATAGTATGGACAACTATATCCGTGAAAGTGAAGACAGCATGGATCAAGACTCACGTGGTCGTGTGATTTCAAGTGGCAGTTATAGTCATTGATATTAGAAATTGAGATTAGAAACTAATATTGGAAATTGAACACCTAAATTGATTTTTGGATGGTTGTTGATATGAAAAGTTATACCGCTCGTATGCCTAAGATTGGTTATGTCACCACGTTATTGACGATATTCATGGTGACTGGCTGCCAAACTGTTCCCGAACAAAGCAACCATCCTAAAAAGCCGATAGAGAAACAACAAACCACCCCTCACAAACAAGGTGTTCCGACACCTGATGGTGTGAAAATCACCCCTTATGAACGTCCTGAAATAAAACGTGAACAAGCTCCAGTGATTATTCCGCAACAAAAAGTTCAAAACCAAACATTTGATGATGGGAAAAATATTCCTGCTGTTCAACAGCTTTTGCAACAAACTCAATCTGCATTTCAGAAAGGTCAATGGGATGAGGCTGAACGCTTCGCACTCAATGCACAACGTCTTGCACCCCAATCAGCCGATGTATTTGCGTATTTGGCGCGTATCGCCAATCAAAAGAAGCAATATGCCAATGCTGAATCTTTAGCACGCCGTGGACTCAGTTATGCACAAAGCACCACGCAAAAGAAAGTGTTCTGGAATGTTATTCTACAATCTGCACAACAGCAGAAAAATCAACAAATCATTGCAGAAGCATTAAGACATTTACAAAGTTTGTAATATCAATTTTTCAATATTCCTCATGCTTCCATAACACGATTAAAAATTACGAATCCCTGCAACACCATAAGCACCATGTTGCTGTGCGATCTCTAAATCATTCGGCTTCAAACCGCCTAATGCAAAAACAGGAATATCTATACTTTCTACATAGCTTGCAAATGTATTCCATCCCAGACCATGTGCTTCAGGGTGCGATTCAGTAGCTAAAACAGGGCTTAAAATCACAGCATCGTAGCCAAGCACCTGTGCTTTTTGTAAAGAAACTAAATCATGACACGCGGCGATACATCGAATCCCTGTGGGTAATTGCCCTGCCATTTGCGCCATCAATTGATCATGTTTGAAATGAATTGCTGAAACCTTTTTCTGAATCTGTTCAGATAATTGTTCCCACAAATCCACATTGACAATCAATTTAGACAAAGCTATATCATCTAATTGTTGAATTTGATCAATTGCAGTCTGATCTGCCTCAGTTCGGAAATAAAAAAGTTTGTGATTCAAATCAGCACCAGTAGTTTCAACAAGTGTATCAATCTCAGCTGAAATCTTAATCTGTTGCGCCCAAACTAAACGCTGAACAATCGCTTGATTGGCTTTAGGAAAATTCAGTTCTAGTAATTGATCACGACGATACCACGTCCACGGCTTTTGAATATCATTGAGATATTTCTCAGGAACTTGTGCATGAAACAAGTGTAAATATACTTCTATATCATCATATTCATGATGAATCACATCAAACACATGCCATTGTTTGATGCCGATTCCCACTTCCTCAAAAATCTCACGACGACATGCTTCACCAGGTGTTTCCCCAGCTTCAACTTTACCGCCAGGGAATTCATATTTATTGCCCTGATGCTGATCTGCATTGCGCCATCCAACCAAAACTTTTCCACGGTGAAATAATAAGGCAATTGCCACATGAACACTGGGTTTAGACATCTAAACGAATCCCTGAAATTTTATAGAATTGTAAGCAATTATAGAAAATTTATAAATGATAAAAATTATCGTTGACAGAGATATTCGATAATGATTATCATTTAAATCACTTAGACAGCACCCCACATGGAGTCACAATAATGAACGCACCATTTAGCCTATTCACTCGTAATACTGAAGCTCACCAATCATTACCGATGTTACATTCAAACAATTTATTCGCACTTGGTCGTGAAATTCGCATCATGCATGCAGGAGAAGAATATCGTTTACGTTTAACACGTAACAATCGTCTGATATTGACCAAATAATTATAAGAATTTTAATTAAAACAAAAAACGTGGGAACAAGCAGTATGAATCAGCGCATGCTGCTTTTTTAAGTATTAATACATTTCAAATATTCTCCTCCAAGACTCACCATTTTTTAAAATACTGATCAAAAAACACTAACCGTTGGATAAATCGAATAAAAACCTTAAAAACTAATGAAGATAAAGACTCACTTTTAAACCTCCATGCTCCGAAGCTTCAATATGCATCTGTCCACGGTGCAACTCAGCAACTTTTTTACAAATGGATAATCCCAAACCTGAACCTTGCGTTTTTGTACCCAAAGCCCGATAAAAGCGCTCTCCTAAATGTTTTAAAATGTCTGGGGGAATACCCTCTCCATCATTTTCAATTTCAAATACTTCCCAGTTGTTTAAATATCCAAGATGGATGTAAATATTTCCCTGCGGAGGCGTATAACGAATCGCATTGTCGATTAAATTACGGATGCAGATGAAGAGTAGTTCCTCATTGCCATATACTTTTACTTGTTCATTTTCAATGTGAAGCTGAATCTGTTTTTCACGTAATTGCGACGCTAAAGTCTGTAAAACCTCTTGCGTGATTGCTTCCAAATCCAAACACGTTTTGGTTAATTCACTGTCATCACTTGGATCTAAACGTGCCAAAAGTAATAAATTTTCGAGTACTTGTGTACCACGATGAACGTCTTGTTGGATATTGTCTAAATACGGTTGTAACTCAGGTAAATCTTGATATTTACGTTTTAGCACTTGCAAGCGCATTTGAATCGCAGAGAGTGGTGAACGTAACTCATGCGAAGCATCCGCAGTAAATCGTTGCTCATTGCTGAGTGCTTGATCTAAACGAGTTAACATCTGATTGAGCTGATTGACCATCGGTTGCAACTCTTGAAACTCTGGTTGCGGTTGCTGAATGGTCGATAAATCTTGGGCATTTTTTCCTGCAATTTCATTGGAAAGTTGCTGAATCGACTTGAATTGTTTCTTAACTGAAAAATGCAAAACGCCCCATTGCACAGCCCATAAACCTAACAATACTGCAAGATAAGTGAAGAAACTCTGAGAGAGATCTTTAAAGCGTACACTGAGCGGTTGTAGCATGTTCACCATTAATTTTGAGTCATCATCTGATGCTTGGTAACTTCGTTGCAAACGTTGATCAATCCATACAATGTCATAGCCATTTTGTAAGTCTGTGATCATTCGTTTCTGTGCTACATGCTTTTTTTCGGTATCAATTTCATCTGCGGCAGACTCAGTTGAATCTGTTAGTAACTGTTGTCCATTCACCAGTTGATATTGGATATCAAACTCATCACTCAATTCATCCAGTTGTGAACCTGAGTTTTGGCTGAGATCAGACTTCAACAGCATATCTGCAACTTCATCCATGATTTGATCTTGGACTTTCATGGTGTGATAAATCGAAATCCCCACCAAAAGCAATAACGCAAGCAACCCTGCCACAATCGAACTGAGCATAGATGTTTTTATCAGTCTTTTTCGGAGCGAAATTGCTTGGGTCATTGTTGCCTTTTTAAATATCAAAATGAGTTGTGGATGAATTTATGGTTCAAGGTGCTGAACAGATTCAATCTTGTGTCGTATTCTGATTCATTCGATAACCTAAGCCACGTAAGGTCTTAATCAAATGGCTACCGATTTTTTTCCGTAATTGATAGATATACACTTCTATGGCATTACTTTCTATTTCATCGCCCCAAGCATATAAAGATTCTTCTAACTGCTCACGCGTCACCACATGTTCAGGTTTTTGCATCAATTTATACAAAATTTGAAATTCTTTTGCTGTTAAAGCCACCGCTTGCTGATCTTGGAAAACCGTTTTTGCTTGGGGATCTAGTACCAAATTGGCATATTTGATTTCATTGACATTACTCGACTGCGACTGTCTCAGTTGAGCGCGGACACGGGCTGATAATTCTTCAAGGCTAAAGGGCTTGACCAAATAATCATTTGCACCCAAATCCAAACCTTGGACACGATCTTGAATGGTATCTCTTGCTGTGAGAAAAATCACAGGTGTATCTGGATAAAGCTTTTTAAGTCGCTGTAGAATTTCATCGCCAGTCGCTTTAGGCAGACCACGATCTAAAAGCACACAATCATACTGATGCTGTTCGATAGCTAAAATAGCGTGATCACCACGTTCAACCCAATCAACATTATAACCATCCATTTCCAACCAAGATTTAATGCTTTCAGCCTGTGAGCTATCGTCTTCTGCAAGCAAGATACGCATAAAGCACCTATTTAATGGGTTAATGAATCAGGGAATCTCTGTCTTTTATAAAATAAATTACAAAATAAATCTGTAGGAACTTGTTGAATGCTTTGGCTAAAGCGAAAAAACCACATGTATCTACATGTGGTTTTAGTTTACAGACGCTTTAAATCAATCTTGCGACTGAATCAATCGGCTGTGAATGAATTAAAACTGAACAGCATCCACATCTATTTCAACACGCTTGGTTGGTTTGTAGTCGATGTCTACTTCACCAATCAACGTAACTGTTGTATTTGGCGCAATCGGTTTGCCTTGCCATAATTCATCATCAATATCGACAGTGATCGTACCTGTGCTGTCACGGAATTGATATTTTTCATCACCAGTCGCTTTTACAACATGACCACGCAGTTGTACCTTGGTATCATCTTTGAACGTCAAAGCTTGTTTTACCGTGGTTAAGCTCGGTGTCAATGCTGATTGGTTGACCGCTGTATTTGCAACTGCAAATGTCGCTGTACCAATTAAACCTGCCACTAAAATTGTTTTAGAAATTGAGTTCATCTTCTTACCTCATTGCTGTTTGTTATTTCGATAAAGCTATTTAAACAAATCAACATGAGGTGAATCTTAGGAATTCTTCATTTTCAATTTTAAATGCAAATTTTAATTTCCATTTTTAAACGTAAATCTTAGCAGCTCATTTAAAAACTAATTCAAAGGTACTACTCTTAACACTTCTTCTAAAGTCGTCACGCCTTCTAAAACTTTACGTGCCCCTGAAATTCGTAACGGTTCAATCCCTTCTTGCTTCGCTTGCTGTCTTAAATCATCCAAATTGGCATTAGCACTGATCTTTTGTTTGGCTTCAAGACTGATTGGCATAAATTCATAAATCCCAACACGCCCTTTATAACCTGTATGACGACATTCTTCACAGCCTACAGCTTTATAGACAAAATTAGGCATTTTGGTCTGATAACCGAAAGTCAGATGTTTCCATTCTTGCTCATTAATAAAGGTTTCTTGTTTACAACTTGGGCACAGTCTACGCACGAGTCGTTGCGCCAAAACGCCTAGAATGGTTGCAGCTGTTAAAAATGGCTGAACGCCCAAATCATGTAAACGCGTCAAACTTGAGGGCGCATCATTGGTGTGTAAAGTGGATAGTACTAAGTGACCTGTCAATGCCGCTTGAATCGCCATATTGGCAGTGTCTTGGTCACGGATTTCCCCGACCATGATAATGTCAGGATCTTGACGCATCAACGCACGAATACCATCGGCAAAACCGAGATCAATGCCTTGATTCACCTGCATTTGGTTAAAGCTTGGTTCTAACATTTCAATCGGGTCTTCGATGGTACAGACATTGACTTCTTCAGTCGCTAATTGCTTGAGCGACGAATAAAGCGTGGTGGTTTTACCCGATCCTGTTGGACCTGTCACCAGAATAATGCCATGACTATGTTGTGTCAGTGCCTGCCACTGTGATAATAAATGTTCATCAAAACCTAATTGTTGGAAACTACGTACCAGCACTTCTGGGTCAAAAATACGCATCACCAACTTTTCACCAAAGGCTGTCGGCAATGTCGATAAACGCAGTTCTGTTTCTTGCCCTTTTGGTGTACGCGTTTTTAAACGACCATCTTGCGGTTTACGTTTTTCTGCAACATTCATCCGACCTAAAATTTTAATTCGGGAAATCACCGCAGTCAGTGTATTGGCAGGCATGTTGTAAATCGTATGCAACACCCCATCGATACGGAAACGGATTTTTCCTTTTTCTTTACGTGGTTCAAGATGAATATCACTTGCACCCTGTTCAAAAGCGAACTGTAGAACCCAATCGACGAGTTTGACAATGTGTTGATCATTGGCATCTGGATTTTGCGTATCGCCCAATTGTAAAAGTGCTTCTACACCTTTATTTTCCTTATCATAAGCTCCTGACTTTTGTGAATTATTCACCGCACGACTGACTTGATAATATTCAACCAAATAACGCTGTAACTGTTCAGGATTGAGTAAAACTTTTTCAATTTTCTTCGGGCTTAAACTACGTTCTAAGTTATGTATCCAATCGGTGGTAAATGGTTGTGCTGTACCAATCAGAATCTTATCCGCACTCACCTCCACGGCGAGAATTTTATTTCTCAATGCAAACTCTTGCGACATCACACTGGTCAATGAAGTCACATCTGCTTTTAATGGATCTATGGTAAATAAATTGATCTGGGCTTTTTCGGCTAACCATTCGCTCAGTGCTGTGAGTGTTAATCGTTTGATTGGATCTTTGGCATCAGGCAATTTAAAATGCGCAATCCATTGCAATGGATGCCATTTCAACTGTTCACGCTGACGGTGTGTAGTTTGAATCAATAACTTTTCACGTTCGGTGATACGCTCATCTTTTAATAATTGTTCTAAACACCAAGCTGTATCGATTTCAAAATTAAATTGCATTGTTATCTATCCCCAAAACTAGAACTACTATAGCAAAATTAGCTTTTATATCACTTGAATTTTTATTGTTCCTTTCATCTTTTGAATAAACTCAAAAATAGCTTATGTTTTTATGAACTTTGTTATACATTTAAAAGACTTAATTAATTCATGGTTTTATTTGGGGAGAGCTATGAATTTTATATCATTAAATCCGTTATCTCTTAATTCTTATACAGATTTTTTGACGATCATTGCTGCGGCTTTGGGTTGTGGACTTTTGATTGGTTTAGAGCGTGAACGCAGTAAACAACGTGAAAATCAGCATAGTTTTGCAGGTTTACGTTCTTTTGCAATTTGTGCGCTATTGGGCGCGGTTTGTTTTATTTTTGGTCCCTATTTCGGCATTATTGGCGCACTCGCTGTGACAGGCATTGCAATATATTCACTGAAAAATCAGATTGATGATCCTGGGGTTACCACTGAAATTGCGTTTGTTTTGACTTATTTTATCGGGGCAATGTGTCTGTGGAATATTTCCTATGCAGCAGGTTTATCCGTTATTTTAACGATTTTGCTCATGACCAAGCATTCTATGCATGGGATTGCGGGGAAATGGATTACTGAGGCAGAATTTAGGGATGGTATTTTTTTACTGGCTTTGCTTTTAATTGCGTTACCTTTAACTCCAAATAAACCGTTTTGGGGTTCAGTGCTCAATCCTTATGTCATTTTAAAATTACTCACTTTAATTTTGACTGTTCAAGCGCTTGCACATATTGCCAAGCGTTTATTGTCCTCAAAAAATGCCATGATGCTTTCCTCTTTGGCTTCCGGCTTTGTTTCCAGTACTGCAACGATTGCAAGTTTAGGTTTAGAGGTTCGTAATGGTCGTGCTGATGCGAAAGCCAATGCTGGTGCGGCATTGATGTCTTGTGTGGCGACAATTTTACAACTTTTGATTATTGTCATTGGGATAAGTTTGTCGTGGTTTAAAGTCATTCTTCTTCCAAGCCTTATTGCCATGTTGATTTTGAGCATTTTCTCGGTATGGTTCATGCGTAGTTCTCAAACTTTAGAAAGTGTTCAACAGTCAGACAGTCGGATGTTTAGTTTAAAAGAGGCTGCGATTATTGTTATTTCGTTAACGGTGATTCAAGCGGGTGTCTATGGGCTGAATGTTATTCTTGGTGATGCTGGGTTAATTGCGGGAACGCTTTTGGCATCTTTGTTTGAAATTCATGGCGCGCTTTCAACAATTGTGATTCAAGGCGAGCCTAGTAATTCAGTTTTGGCTTGGGCATTTGGACTTGGTTTGGGCGCACACGCAATTGCAAAATCGGTCAATGCTCTCCTTACAGGTGGAACACGTTTTGCTTTAGTTTTTGCTCCGATTCAAATTTTGCATATGACGATTTTTGTCCTGATTTTTTTCTGGATGCTCAATTTGTAGTGGTTTTTCTAAGCTGCCTATATGGCAGTGAACCTACACCTGTATTTCGTGGAACTTACCACAATTTTCTAAGCTGCCTACATGGGAGTGAACAGCGTAAATGGCGGGCGGATTTTCATTTAGTTTTTCTAAGCTGCCTACATGGGAGTGAACAGCGTAAATGGCGGGCGGATTTTCATTTAGTTTTTCTAAGCTGCCTACATGGCAGTGAACACTTCGTCATCTTCCCAATAATTTTCTTATCATTTCTAAGCTGCCTACATGGCAGTGAACATTCGTTCCATTATTCTTTTTTCTTCCAGTGTTTTCTAAGCTGCCTACATGGCAGTGAACTGAAAAGAAAATGCATTTCTTGAAACTGTTGATTTCTAAGCTGCCTATATGGCAGTGAACACACAACAGTTGTTCAGGAGTTTGTTGAGCAATTTCTAAGCTGCCTACATGGCAGTGAACATATATTACTTTCCCCAAGTCAGTATTTTTTATTTCTAAGCTGCGCGATGCTCGGTAAATTTCTGCAATACCTGCTGACGAAACTCTTGCTCAGACATCTTTTCTTTGGCACAAATAAATGCATAGGGCAGAACCACGGCATCCTTAATTAAATCCGCCACATCAAAAACCAAAGCACCACGACGGGTTTTACCATGCATCACCGCAAAACCATGTGGAATGCCTAATACCCAAAGCGTGGTTGCAGCGAGTCCATAGGCTAAATAATTGCCATGATTAAGAAAATCATTAGCTAAATCACCCTGTTCAGGATTACGGCTAAAATCTTTAGAACCTGTACGTTTTGCCGCGATTTTATACAGTTGTTTGGTGGTTACAGCTTCGGCAAGTAATAAATCACCGACTTTATTTAAATTTGGAATTTCCTTTTCAAAGCCATTTAATGCATTTTGAATATCCAGATCATCTAAATAAAAACCTTCGGCTTTTAAATCCCGATCTTTGTCCCAAATTTTTCGGATAAATTCGATACGTGCAAGTTGGAACTGTTTTGCGACCTCTAAGCGTTTCGTATCATCAAACCAGAACTGCATCCATCCCTGCATATACTCCGTTGGGCGATACTCACTTTGTGGTGTCATCCATTCGATTTCACAGCCCATAAACAATGGCGTTCCGCCACCGCCACAAAAACCGACCAATACGCCTGCACTCGCAAGCATACGCATAGCTGCCTGTGTGATGGACGTACCTGTGCCAAGCATCACTACCGTAGTATTGGCAATGGGAATATTCCAGTATTGATTTTCATTTTTAGCTTCGGTCAGATACAGTACCCGACCATCTTTTTGCATGACACGGGCGTGCTCAAGATAGTAAATATTGGCACGTTTAGAATGTAATATTGCTTTTAAGTCTGAAGGATTAAGCTGTTCCATTTTTATTCAAAATTATAATGTATTCACAGCAGTATAATCAGAATAATAGGAAGTTATAGTTATACCAACGAATGATACGACAAAATACGTCGCTTAAGAATCAAACCATTTTATTGATGATTTCAGATCTGTTTAGCAGTACAAGAACCAGTCTTCATCAACTTGAATAATGGCGATGAACTGTACAAATAATTTTTAATTCAGTTATTTTTTGTCTGATGCTGCCCACCAAAAACTTCATGCGTCAAACGCCCTGTTTGAACTTCTGTATGGGGTTCGACTTCCTGCAATGTATTTAAACAACGCTGTGCCAAGTGGATATATTCCTCAGTCCCTTTGCTTTTCCACGCAATTTCTTTGGCTTCCAAATCACGAATCACTTTTGCAGGACTGCCCAAAGCCAAAACATTGGCAGGAATGATCGCTTTGGCTTTGACGGTACTATTCGCCCCAATAATCGTATTTTCGCCAATTTCAGCATAATCTAAAATCACGCTGTTCATCCCCACTAAAACATTTTTGCCAATTTGACAGCCATGTAAAATCGCAGCATGTCCGATATGTCCGTATTCTTCGACAACAGTCACGCTATTTGGAAATCCGTGAATCACGCAATTATCCTGTACATTGGCATTTTTTTTGATGTGAATGCCACCAAAATCAGCACGTAAGGATGCAAAAGGTCCGATATATACGCCTTCTTCGATGATCACATCACCAATTAACACCGCTGTCGGATGTACATAGGCTTTGGGGCTGACGACAGGAATCACACCATCAATAGCATAACAGGTCATATTTTAGTCCTTTAAAAAATAATAACATTGTGAAAATATAAATAATTTATCTTGAGTTTTATATATGTCATATCATTCTGAAAATATAAACTTCTCACTCAACAGCAACATCTATATCACTTAATGCAATAGCATCATTTATAGTGAAATCAATAGACTTCTTGCGAAAGTTAGTTTCGGTAAGATTTAGATCAATATTGAAATGTTCCCTCTCCTTTTAGGAGAGGGTTAGGGAGAGGTTTTTATTTATGAACCCTCATCCTAACCTTCTCCCAAAGGGAGAAGGGACTCCCGATATTTTTTTGAATAACGCAAGAAGCCAATATAAAACTATATATTTGTGATAAACCATTTTATAAAATCAAACAGCTAACTCTTCCTGTTTTAAACCACCAAAACGTTTATAAAATTGCGGATGCAGTGGTGGCATTGCCCCTTCAGAAGTTCGTGCAAACTCCATAAAGAATTCTTCACCGCTCGACACCACCAATTGATACAAATTACTGCTCAAATTACGGGCATTTAACGACAACCAATTGGAAGGTAATAATTCCGATGGCAAATCAGGGTCTTTGAGTAAAATACGGCGATATTGATGAATCAATAAAATCCGAATTTGAAACGCCTGAACTGCATCTAAATCATCGGCATTTTCAACAATATTCATAAACTCACGGAAGTCTTTGATAAATTTATCATAACGGGCATGTAACTCTGCCACTGACCAATTGGTTTCCACCATCCGTTTAACTGTTGGATAAGATTCTTGCCAAAGTTGTAGTGTTTCAGCTTTGAAAATCACCACTTGATCGGTCATTTTCAGATTGAGCAATAAATTTTGCAGTTTTAAATGATCACAGCCCGGATATGCCATCACATTACTTGCGATATTGGCAAAACCTAACCATTCCAACTCTTTCTTTAACACCAATTTATTTTCAAGATCAACCGAACTGAGCAGTACCAAATCCCATTTTTGATCCCATTCGATATGGTTGAAATTATAAATTTTAGCATCGGCTTGTACAAAGCGCTGTCGACTCGTTTCAGTCACTCGATAGTAGCTGGTGCGCCCGATTTTCTCGGACACCAACCAACCATTTTGCACCAAACGAAACACCGCAGTCCGCACCGAACGTTCATTGAATCCAAACACATCCATCAATTGAATCAGACTTGCAAGGCTGATAATTCCACCATGATGATAAACGCAATCACCAAATACCGTCATGATCAAAGACGTGCCACTCAGCGCTTCTTTGCCAATAAAATCATCAATTGCCTGTTTGAGTTTTGGATTCATATCGTTTCACTATTACCTTATATTTTTCAACCCATTCTATGCAGCATCAGCGTATCCACTAAGCAGACTTACAGTGTTCCTGAACAACATGTCGAATGTCAAATACACGTTGTGCTTTGCCTTCTGAACGTGGCAATGTGCCTTCCTGTAGAATTTCAACGCTGACTGAAATTCCCACCATGGTTTTGATCTGACTTTTCAGTTGTGTCGCCAATTGTTGGGTTAAATCAGGATGAATATCTTGACGCATTTCAGTACGAATATGCAATGTATCTAAATGACCTTGCTTACAAATTTGAATTTCATAATTCGGCAAAAGTTGCGGAATATGTAAAATTTGTTCTTCGATCTGCGTTGGGAACACATTTACCCCACGAATAATCATCATATCATCACTGCGACCGACAATTTTATCCAGACGGCGCATTGGACGTGCAGTTCCTGCCAATAGTCGGGTTAAGTCACGGGTACGATAACGAATGACAGGCATACCTTCTTTGGTAATGGTGGTGAATACTAATTCACCTAACTCACCATCTGCCAATACTTCACCTGTTTCAGGGTTGATGATTTCAGGATAAAAATGATCTTCCCAAATGGTTGGACCATCTTTACTTTCAAGACATTCCATCGCCACCCCCGGTCCCATCACTTCCGATAAACCGTAAATGTCCAATGCATTGATACCGAAACGATCTTCAATCTCTTTACGCATTTCATTGGTCCACGGTTCAGCACCAAATACGCCTGTTTTGATTGAACATTTTGCCGTACCAAATTTTTTCTCTAAGGCTTCAATGATATTTAGACAGTAGGATGGCGTGACCATCAACGCAGTTGGTTTAAAATCATTGATTAATTGCGCTTGTTTATCGGTTTGCCCACCTGACATCGGAATCACGGTTGCGCCTAAACGTTCAACACCATAATGCGCACCCAAACCACCTGTAAATAAGCCATAACCATAAGACACTTGAATGGTATCTTTATTGCTTAATCCTGCGGCACGGAGTGAACGTGCGACCACATCCGCCCAAATGTTAATATCATTTTGGGTATAACCCACCACCGTTGGTTGACCTGTGGTACCCGATGAAGCATGGACACGGACAATCTGCTCTTGTGGCACAGCAAACATGCCAAAAGGATAATTATCACGTAAATCTTTTTTGGTGGTAAATGGAAATTTGGCTAAATCTTCCAAGCTTTTTAAATCATCAGGATGCACACCTGCATCATCAAATTTCTTTTTATACACGCTACTGTTGTCATAAGCATGTTGCAAAGTCTTTTTCAGACGTTGTAATTGCACACTGCGTAATTCATCAATAGATGCAGTTTCGATTTGTTCCAAAGCATTATTATTCATCTTATTTCTCCTTGAACAGCCATCCTTTGGCTGTCATTTACAATCCTGTTGTGTCTTAACTTTTAATCCATAAAAAAGCTTAAGCGACATTTTCCAAAATCAGCGCTACACCTTGCCCAACACCGACACACATGGTGCAAAGTGCGTATTTCCCTTGACGACGTTTGAGTTCATGCATGGCAGTGATGACCAAACGTGTTCCACTCATACCAAGCGGGTGTCCTAGTGCAATTGCACCGCCGTTTGGATTGACCCGTGCATCATCGTCTTTTAAACCTAACTCACGCATTACTGCCAAAGACTGTGCTGCAAAAGCTTCATTCAACTCAATCACATCCATTTGATCCAAACTTAAACCTGAAAGTTTCAAGACTTTTTGCACCGCAGGTACAGGACCGATGCCCATATATTTGGCTTCTACACCCGCACTTGCAATCGCAATCACTTTGGCAAGTGGTTCTAAGGCATTGTCTTTAGCAAAATTTTCACTCGTTAAAAGTACACACGCTGCGCCATCATTGACACCCGATGCATTGCCCGCAGTCACCGAACCGCCTTCTTTACGAAATGGCGCTTTTAACTTCGCCAATGCTTCAAGTGTGGTATCTGCACGTGGATGTTCATCCTCAGTCACTTGAACCGTATTTTTCTTACGATCCGTAATATTTACAGGCAAGATTTCTGCTTTAAAAATACCACTTTGCTGTGCTTTTGCGGTTTTTTGTTGGCTGTTAAATGCAAATAAATCTTGATCTGCACGACTGATTTGATATTTTTCAGCCACATTTTCAGCCGTTTCAGGCATGCTATCCACACCAAAATTGGCTTTGAATTTTGGATTGATAAAACGCCAACCAATCGTAGTGTCATAAATACTTGGGGTACGGCTAAATGCAGCTTCAGGTTTCGACTGCACAAATGGCGCACGACTCATCGACTCCACGCCCCCTGCCAAGACAAATTGCGCTTCACCTGATTTGATCGCACGGGCTGCCAAACCTACTGCATCCAAGCCCGAAGCACATAGACGATTTACGGTAATTGCAGGAACAGCATCAGGTAAGCCCGCCAATAATGCAGCCATACGTGCCACATTACGATTATCTTCGCCTGCTTGATTGGCACAGCCTAAAATCACTTCGTCCAACTGTTCCCAAGGCAAATCAGGGTGTTGTTGTTTTAAATATTCAATTGGCAACGCTGCCAAATCATCAGCACGAATGCTGCTCAACGCACCTGCATAGCGACCAATCGGGGTACGAATTGCATCACAAATAAATACCTGTTCCATTATTCTTCTCCCTTAGCCTGCTTGTTTCAATGTTTGAGCTTCTGCTTTTTCATCTGCGTGATGAATAGATTGCAGTGCGACTTTTTTACGTAAATACAAGCTTGGACGATAACGTTCCTCGCCATAGATGCGGTATAAATTTTCAAGCGTGGTTAAAATCTGTGTATAACCGATTTGAATCGCCCATTGGAATGGACCTTGCGGATAATTCACACCATATTTCATTGCTGAATCAATATCTTGTTCAGTGGCAATGTCATGTAACACAGCTTCACAGCCTTCATTTACCAACAGGGCAATGCTACGCATCACGAACAATGCAGGATGATCTTTGACCCAAATACTTGTCACGCCTAATGTTGCAAAAAGTTGGCTGACTTTTTCACGATCAGCAGTGCTACATAATGGCGAAGCGGTTAAAACTACAGCCTTAGCCGTTGCCCAATCCGCATGCCAATCCATTAACACCACTTTTTCATGGGTATGGTCAATGTCTACAGACTGCCCTTGACTGAGTTGAATGGTAATGTCGTCCAAACGAAGCTGTTCATGATCTGCAATTGCATTGGAAATATGAATATTATCCGCATTTTTCAGGCGTTGAATCAGACCTGTGTCATGCGCCCATTCACCAACAACCTGTAGATTGAATGTTGCAGACTGAACAGCAGAAAGGTCAGCTAAATGATAGCTTGGTGTACGTTCTGTCTGATGATAATCATAAAAACCTTGTTGGCTTTTGCGACCATAACAACCTGCATCAACCAATTCTTTTTGGATCAACGATGGACGATAGCGTGGCTCATAGAAAAATTCTTGATAAACGCTTTGTGTCACTGAAAAATTGACATCTTGCCCAATTAAATCCGTCAGTTCACATGGACCCATGGCAAAATGACCACATTCACGCAAGATAAAATCAAGCTGTTCAGGCGTGGTGACATTTTCCTGCAATGCACGAAATGCTTCTGCATAATAAGGACGTGCAACACGGTTCACGATAAAACCCGGTGTCGATTTTGCTGTCACAGGAACTTTTTTCCATGCTTGCATCAAGCTAAATAATGACTGTGCAATCTGTTCTGATGTTTTTAAACCACGAATAATTTCCACCAATTTCATCACAGGTGCAGGGTTAAAGAAGTGCAAACCTACTACACGCTCAGGATGTGGAATCACTGAAGCAATTGCGATGATTGAAATCGAAGACGTATTTGAAGCAAAAATAGTCTGTTCTGAACATATCTCTGCAAGCTGTTTGAATAAACTTTGTTTAACTTCTTTCTTTTCCACTACAGCTTCAACGATCAAATCTGCAACCGAAAGCTGTTGAAGCTCTGCAACGATTTGAATATTGCCAAGTGTAGAATCAACCACGGCTTGGGTCATTTTTCCCAATTGCACACGTTTTTCAAGTTGTACTTTTAATTGTGCAAATGCAGCATTGGCTTTTTCAATATCCAAATCAAATACATAAGTTGCATGACCGTGCATGGCTGCGAGTTGGGTAATACCCATTCCCATTGTCCCTGCACCAATCACAGCGACTTTTGCTTGCTGTAAATTGAGATTTTGCATGATCAGCATCCTCTAAATTCAGGAGTACGTTTTTGCATAAATGCTTGTACGCCTTCTTTATAGTCACTTGAACGCCCTGCCAAACGTTGTAAATCACGTTCTAAAATCAGTTGTTCATCCAAATTATTGTCTGCTGCGGCATTGATGGCTTTTTTGATCAATGACAAACCATAAGTCGGTTGGGTTGCCAAATGTTCCGCCATTTTTGCAGCTTCAGCCTTCAACTCTTCATCTGCAACACATTGCCAAATCATGCCCAATTGCACCGCTTTTTCAGCAGGGATTTTATCGCCCAACATCGCAAGTCCCATCGCTTGTGCACGACCAACCAAACGTGGCAAGAACCATGTACCACCTGAGTCAGGCACTAAACCTAAACGACAGAATGCTTGGATAAATGAAGCCGATTGCGCTGCAATCACCACATCACATGCTAAAGCAATATTAGCCCCTGCACCTGCTGCCACACCATTTACTGCACAAATCACAGGTTTTGGCATTTCCGTAATCAATTTAATCAATGGGTTATAATATTTTTCAATTGAAAGACCCAAATCAGGTGCATCCGCATTTGGATCAACCACACGGTCACCCAAATCTTGCCCTGCACAAAAACCACGACCTTCCGCAGAGATCACCACTGCACGGATATTCGAATCTTTAGCCCATGCTTTTAAGGTTTGTGACACTTCCTGATGCATTGTTTCATTAAAGCTATTGAGCTGTTTTGGACGGTTAAACGTTAAATAACCGACTGCATTTTTTTCTTCTGCAATAATTGTTTGGTAATCCATCACACACCTCTAAAATTTGGTTGTCTTTTTTCTAAAAATGCATTGATGCCTTCTTGGCGATCTTGGGTCGCTGCAAGCCAAACAAAATGCTGACGTTCTTGCTTCAAGCCTTGGCTTAAAGTCACTTCATGAATTGATTTCAAAGATTGTTTAATCACACGGATCGCAAGTGGTGCTTGCTTGGCAATTTTTTCTGCAAGTTCAATCGCATATTGCACAGTTAATTGGGTCGGGCAAATTTGACTTGTGATGCCATGTTGCAATGCGGTCTGTGCTGAAATTCGCTCACCTGTCATCGCCCAACGCATAGTGAGTTGTTGTCCCACCAAACGTGCTAAACGCTGTGTGCCACCTGCACCCGGCAACATCCCCAAACCAATTTCAGGTAAAGCAAATTGTGCATTTTCACCTGTCAGTACGATGTCACCATGTAAAGCCAACTCAAAGCCTGCGCCAAAGGCAAAGCCATTGACTGCCACAATAATCGGTTTGGAAAACTCATCAATCTGTTTCCATAACAATGGACGTTGATCTTGTTGAATTGACACCACATCCAAGGCTGCAAGTTCATTTAAATCTGCACCCGCAGCGAAACAGCTTTCATTGCCGGTAATTACCACGGTTTTAATGTTTGAATCTGCATCCACACTTTTCAGTAAAGTCACAAGTTCTTGTAATGTGGCATTATTCAAAGCGTTGCGCTTTTCAGGGCGATTCAGCTCAATCAGCATCACGCCTGATTTCACTTTTTGGCTTTTTAAGAATTCCATCTCATTGCTCCACTTGATGTTTTGATTTGATTTTTATTAGATTTTTTCAATTTCTAAAATATCAAATCCTGATTCATCAAAACTGTATTCATCAATGTTCTGTTTTTACACGCTGTTTTAAGTTCTAAATTTCAATCTCGTGATTGAATCTTAAAACCCATTTAGTCATCAAAACTGATTCGCACATTTGGCGTTACAGGACGTGCCTGACAACTTAAAACATAACCACGCTCAACTTCTTCAGGCTCTAAGCTGTAGTTGATCGCCATGTCGACCTGACCTTCCAAAACTTTACATTTACAGGTAGCGCATACACCGCCTTTACATGCGTATGGCAAATCTGCACCTGCACGAAGCGCTGCATCTAAAATGCTGTCATCTTCTTTCGATACTTCAATGATCAACTCACGACCATCAAGTACGATATTGACTTTTTCTTCATTACGGCTTTCGATCTGTTCCGCAGTGGCTTTTTTCGCTGTACCTGTATTAAAGCGTTCAGTGTGAATTTTGCTGCGTTCAATACCAAGTTCAGGCAATACGGTTTCAATCGCATCCATCATTTCATCAGGACCACAGGCAAAACAGTGATCAAATTCTGCATTGATCAAATCAGCTTTAAATAATGACTGTAATTTTTCAGCATCAATACGACCATTAAATAAAGCACTGTCATTCATTTCACGCGAGAAAACATTCACCAACTGAAAACGATTTTTAAAGCGATCTTTCAAATCCATGATTTGCTCAGCAAACATGGTTTGTTTCCAAGTACGGTTGCCATAAATCAAAGTAAAATTGGCATCTTCCTGTTGCAATAATACGGTTTTGACAATGGATAAAATCGGGGTAATACCACTACCTGCGGCAAAGCCAAGATAATTTTTACCACCGACTTTGGCAGCTTTTTGGAAGAACACGCCTTGTGGTGGCATCACTTCAAGCTGATCGCCTGCTTTTAAATTGTCATTTGCCCAATTTGAAAATTGACCTTGATCAATTTTTTTAATGGCAATGCTCATGTCTTCATTGTGATCACTGCAAATCGAGTAACAACGGCGAATTTCACCTGCATCAGTTAAATGACGAATGGTGAGATGCTGCCCTGCTTGATATTGAAAATCAGCTTGTAATTCAGGGCTGACATCAAACGCAATACAAATTGCCTGCTCAGTTTGAGGCGTAATTGATTTTATGGTTAATGGTATAAATTGACTCATTTGAAAATCCCTCTTTCTGTTTAGATGTTTGTGTGTTTGAACAATATTTACTGTCTTTCTTAATCTCCCCTAACCCCTCTTTTAAAAAGAGGGGAACTATCCAAGCCAAAATAACTTCAGGATTGAAAGCTCCCTCCTTTCATAAAGGAGGGTTGGGGTGGATTTAAAGAATCATTCGCTCACCACCATCAATATTTCGATTTAACCTCTAAATGCCTTAAATACATTTAAAATAGTCAAATGGTTCTAAGCAGTCTTTGCATTGATATAAGGCTTTGCATGCAGTCGAACTAAATTCACTTAATAATTTGGTGTGTACGCTGTGGCAATGAGGGCATTCAATTCCATCGGTCAATGCCACATGAGTACCACAGCTATGCGCTTCGCCTTTTGGCGGTGCGATGCCGTATTTTTTCAATTTGTCTTTGCCGTTTTGGCTCATCCAATCGGTTGTCCACGCTTCGGATAAATCCACCACCACATTGACAGGGGTAAGTTGATGCTGTGTAAATGCTTGTTCAATTTCAGCTTTTAATACATCTGTTGCAGGGCATCCGCTATAAGTTGGTGTCAGTCGAACCACAAGTTCATTGTCCTGATTGAATTCCACACCACGAATCATGCCCAAATCCACCACAGACAAAACAGGGATTTCAGGATCAGAAATTTGTGCCAAAACATCCCAACATTGATCAGTACATTGTCGAATTAAATTCATGGAACTTGCTCCTTGTTCTGACAGAATTACCAATTCATATTTGGATAACTGCGTTGCATAGATTGCATTTCAGCCAAAACATAGCCCAAATGTTCAGTATGCAAACCTTGTTTTGCACCACGGCGATACGCACCCAATTCAGGAATGTTCAAGCCATAATGTGCAGCTTCTGCATTTACAATGTCTTGCCACTGTGCTTTTAACAGCGTGATATTTGGAATCACACCATCTTGTACCAATTGCTGTTCATCTGCACTGAGATCAAAAAGTTCTTCAGTAAAACGCCACAATTCATTTAAACCATTTTGGGTTCTTTCATGCGCTTCTGCTGTACCAAGACTTAAACGCTCCATCCAAGCGGTTGAAAAACGTAAGTGATATTTCACTTCACGCAAAGACTTGATAGCAAAAGCACGTAGTTCTGCATGGTTGCTATTGCTTAAAGCTGCGAACAGTAAATGGTGATAATGATCCATTAACCATTGACGGACGATAGTTTGTGCAAAGTCGCCGTTCGGTTGTTCACAAAGCAATAAATTGCGATATTCACGTTCAGTGCGGAAAAAAGCCAATTGATCTTCATCACGACCTAAACCTTCGACTTCACCTGCAAGGCTGAGCACAGTACGTGCTTGACCAAGTAAATCCAAACCAATATTAGCAAGTGCAATATCAAGCTCCAATTCAGGCGCATGACCACACCACTCCGCCAAACGGTGCGATAAAATCAGTTGGCTGTCTGCCAAATGCAAAAGATACTGAGAAAATACTGAATGATTCATTTGCCTGCTCCTTACATGTGCTCAATGCCATCAGGGATATGGTAAAAAGTCGGATGACGATAAACCTTATCCAAAGCAGGATCGAAAAATTCTTCTTTTTCCTCAGGTTGAGAGCAAGTGATCAACTCAGACTTCACCACCCAAATGCTGATCCCTTCGTTACGACGGGTATAAACATCACGGGCATTTTGCAAGGCAATTTCAGCATCAGGCGCACGTAAGCTACCCACATGACGATGACTTAAACCTTGTTTACTACGTACAAATACTTCAAATAACGACCAATTGTTTTTATTGTTCATGAGAGAATCCTTCCTGAAATTTAAAACGATAATGAACCAATGTGCTGTGGATTAAGTGTGCTGTGAATTAAGCGACTTTTGCAGTTTCATCAGCTTGTTGCTTTTGTGCATACACTGCTGCTGAATCACGCACCCATTTTCCGCCTTCCCACGCTTTGCGACGTGCTTCGATACGCTCATGGTTGCAAGGACCTTTACCTGCAAGGATGTCATTGAACTCATCCCAATTGATTGGACCTGACTCGTAATGCCCTGTTTCTTCATTAAAACGTAGATCAGGATCAGGCACAGTCAAACCCAACATGTGTACTTGTGGCACAGTGTTATCAACAAATTTTTGGCGTAATGCATCATTACTGAATAATTTGATTTTCCACTGCATGCTTTGTGCGCTGTTTGGAGAATTGTCATCACTTGGACCAAACATCATTTGCACAGGCCACCAAAAACGATTCACCGCATCTTGCGCCATCTGTTTTTGCTCAGGTGTGCCATTTGCAAGTTGCATCATCGCCTCAAAACCTTGACGTTGATGGAAACTTTCTTCTTTGCAGACACGAACCATGGCACGTGCATAAGGACCATAAGAGGTACGACACAATGCCACCTGATTTACGATCGCAGCACCATCCACCAACCAACCGATTGCGGCAACATCTGCCCAAGACAGCGTTGGATAGTTGAAAATTGAAGAATATTTCATACGACCTGCGATGAGTTTATCCATCATGTCATCACGGTCTGCACCCAAAGTTTCAGCCGCACTATATAAATACAAAGCGTGCCCTGCTTCGTCTTGCACTTTTGCCAACAATACTGCTTTACGTTTCAAGCTTGGCGCACGTGTGATCCAATTACCCTCAGGTAACATGCCGACCACTTCTGAGTGTGCATGTTGTCCGATTTGGCGAATTAAAGTTTTACGATATGCATCAGGCATCCAATCTTTTGGTTCGATTGAAATGTCCTTTTCAAGCGCTTGATCAAAATCTTGTTGATGATTTTTCATTGTGTCCTCACTTATCCCAAGTGTTTATGAGATTTAAAGTAAAACGATACGAATAAAAAATCAATACTATTTGATACGTATCATATTAAAATTTTCAGCAAAATTAATTAACCCACTGTATTTAAATAAAATTAATTTTAAAATATTTGTTATTACAGCATTTTAATGGAAAAATATTTGACAATTTAAAAATAAAGGAACAAATTATGAATCATCAAAATTAAAAATTTATGTAAAACGTATCATAAAAGGAGTTAGCCATGCTTGAGCTAGATGCAGGATCAAATCCAACCGAGCACAATGCAGATCACGATGCTTCCACACAAGCATCTGACGTGAAAAAATTAAGTTCTTTGGTTTATGGACAGAACTTTATTGCACAAAATGAGTTCCGTACTGTTTACCATGCCATTACAGGTGATGCGATTTATCAAGTCAGCAGCCAAGGCATCGACACCAAAGCCATTGTTGAATTTGCAAAAAGCAAAGGTTCTGCAATTGCCAATCTGACGTTCCATGAACGTGCCAATGCTTTAAAACAAGTGGCGCAATATCTGCTTGAACGCAAAGAAAATTATTATGAGCTTGCTAAAGCCACAGGCTGTACCCGTAAAGATGCTTGGATTGATGTCGAAGGCGGAATCGGTACTTTATTTGCCTACTCAAGCTTAGTCCGCCGTGAACTGAGCGATGAAACTGCATTGGTTGAAGATGCATGGATTCCATTGTCTAAAAATGGCACCTTTGGTGCAAAACACATCCTCAGCCCGAAAGCAGGTGTTGCGGTACACATTGACGCTTTTAACTTCCCGATTTGGGGAATGTTGGAAAAAATCGCACCGACACTTTTGGCAGGTGTGCCTTGTATCGTTAAACCTGCGACTGAAGGCGCAGAAATGACCCATGCTGTAGTTGCTGATATTTTGGCAAGTGGCTTCTTACCCGAAGGTGCTTTACAGCTAATCTGTGGTCAGACTTATGATTTATTTGAACATTTAAATGCACAAGATACTGTAACCTTTACAGGTTCAGCCTCTACAGGTCAAAAATTACGTGCACATCCGCATTTAAATCAATATTCAATTCCATTCAGCATGGAAGCGGATTCGGTGAATAGTGCGATCCTGACTGAACAAGCCAATGACGAAACGATTGACCTATTTGTACGTGAAGTTTTCCGTGAAATGACCACCAAAGCAGGTCAAAAATGTACTGCGATTCGCCGTGCCTTTGTTCCTGCAAATTTATTGGATACGGTACAAAGCCGTTTGGTTGCGAAGCTACAGAAAGTCGTGGTCGGTAATCCTGAACTTGAAAATGTCACCATGGGTGCATTGGCGAGTGTTAAACAAAAACATGATGTGGCTGAAAGAGTTGAGCAACTCAGCCAAGATGCTGAAATTGTTTTTGGTAGCCATTTACGTCAAGACTTTAACATTGTTGCAGAACACCCTGAAAATGGTGCGTTCTATCCACCGACAGTTTTAGTGTGTAAATCACCTAATGAAGCGCAAGCCATTCACCAAGTTGAAGCATTTGGTCCTGTCGTCACCTTGATGCCTTATCACAATCTTGCCGAATTGGCTCAGTTAGTAGCAAAAGGTGAAGGTAGTTTAGTTGCATCTGTAGTTCGCAATGCAGATGAAAATGTTGAACAAATCATTGCCAAAATCGCACCGTGGCATGGTCGTGTACATGTCCTTGATGCTGAAAATGCCAAAGAAAGTACAGGTCATGGTTCACCACTTCCATTGCTTGTGCATGGCGGTCCGGGACGTGCAGGTGGCGGTGAAGAATTGGGCGGTTTACGTGCAGTAAAACATTATATGCAACGTACTGCGATTCAAGGTTCACCAAATGCGATGACCCAAATCGGACACAGTTGGACGATTGGTTCGCAAGTGTTTGAAGATCGTGTTCATCCATTCAAAAAATCATTTGATGAACTGCGTGTTGGTGAACGTTTATTAACAGCTCGTCGTACGGTGACTGAAGCGGATATTGTGAATTTTGCCTGTTTGAGTGGTGATCACTTCTATGCGCACATGGACAAAATCGCTGCGGCAGATTCTCTGTTCGGTGATCGTGTTGCGCATGGTTACTTTATCGTTTCAGCAGCGGCAGGTTTATTTGTCGATGCTGCACCGGGACCTGTAATTGCCAACTATGGTATGGACAATTTACGCTTTGTCGAACCTGTGAAAATTGGTGACACCATTCAAGTGGAACTGACTTGTAAGCAAAAAACACCAAAACCATTGCGTGATCCTGAACAAAAACCGCATGGCGTGGTGGTTTGGGACATTAAAGTCAAAAACCAACGCAATGAATTGGTCGCAACTTACGACATTTTAACCCTCGTAAATCGTGACTAAAGTTGTGTGATTTAATATTTTTTAATCCTCTCCTTGCGGAACATGTTCCTCACCTTTAAAAAAGGAGGGATGAGTAGCACTGCTACGCAAGATTACTAGAATTGATTTCAGTCGTGGTCTGTTCCCCTCTTTTTCAAAGATGAGAAGCTAGCTTCGCAAGAGGGGAGATTTTAAGAATCTATCCAATAATTTTGCTTAACTGATCAGCATTAGTGCAAATGGGAAGATTTTAAAAATTGATCAAAATATTTAATTAAATTTTCCATCC
This sequence comes from Acinetobacter sp. WCHAc060025, assembly GCF_004209355.1. Classification (NCBI taxonomy): domain Bacteria; kingdom Pseudomonadati; phylum Pseudomonadota; class Gammaproteobacteria; order Moraxellales; family Moraxellaceae; genus Acinetobacter; species Acinetobacter sp. WCHAc060025. Next base: position 153,618 of record NZ_SGSX01000010.1, read on the forward strand.
TTTTAAAGGTAAAGAAATTTCAATTCACAGCACCATTGATAAAAGACACCTTTCCAAATATGGATTTTGGAGCATCATTGAAGGATTTCAAAATGAATAAAGTCTATCCAAATAGTCAGGCAGCACTGTTTGATATTGTTCAGGACAATATGCTGATTGCTGTTGGTGGTTTCGGTTTATGTGGCATTCCTGAGTTACTTATTCAAACCTTACGTGACTCCAATGCCCAACAACTGACCTGTATTAGTAATAATGCAGGCATCGACGGTATCGGTTTAAGCCTACTCCTTGAATCACGCCAAGTGAAAAAAATGATTTCCTCCTATATTGGTGGAAACAAAGAATTTGAACGCCAATACCTCGCAGGTGAACTCGAAGTCGAACTCACCCCACAAGGTACATTGGCTGAAAAATTACGTGCCGCAGGTGCAGGTATCCCCGCTTTTTATACCAAAACAGGTGTAGGAACAGCGGTACAAGAAGGCAAAGAAGTCCGTAACTTTAAAGGGCAAAACTACCTACTTGAAGAAGCATTAAATGCTGATCTTGCTTTGGTAAAAGCCTATAAAGCGGATAAAGCAGGCAACTTAGTGTTCCGCAAAACCGCCCGTAATATCAATCCTGACTGTGCGATGGCTGCCAAACTCACCATCGTAGAAGTAGAAGAATTGGTCGAAATTGGAGAATTAGATCCTGATGACATTCACCTCCCCGGTATTTATGTCGATCGTATTGTGGTCAATCCAAATCCAAACAAACACATTGAAATTCGAACCGTCAAAAGTGCTGCATAAGGAATACGCTCATGGCTTGGACACAAGAACAAATGGCACAACGTGCTGCACAAGAGTTACACGATGGCGATTATGTCAATTTAGGCATCGGTTTACCGACATTGGTGGCGAATTATATCGATCCTGAACTGCATATTTGGCTGCAATCTGAAAATGGTTTATTGGGCATTGGCGAATTTCCGCTTGAAGAACAAGTCGATGCGGATCTGATCAATGCAGGCAAGCAAACAGTAACGACTAAATCAGGCGCATCATTTTTCTCAAGCTCAGACTCATTTGCCATGATCCGAGGTGGTCATGTCGATGTGGCAATTTTGGGTGCCATGCAAGTGTCTAAAACAGGTGATATTGCCAATTGGATGATTCCGGGACATAAAGCCAAAGGCATGGGTGGCGCAATGGACTTGGTCGCAGGCGCTAAAAAAATTGTGGTGATGATGCAACATTGCAATAAAAATGGTGAAGCCAAAATTTTAGATCAATGCACACTCCCCTTAACAGGACAAGGTGTGGTCAGCCGAATCATCAGCAATTATGGTGTATTTGATATTATTGACAATACCGTACGCATCGTTGAACTTGCGCCTGACATCAGTCTTGAAGAAGTCATTCAAGCCACAGGTACGACTTTAATTTATGACGAAACTACGTTAGATGCTGCGTGATTGAGTGTTTTGCGTAACTGTAAAAATTCCTCATGATTTAATCATAAATATCTGTTTTTTTACGTTAAATCATTACAAATTAGTTACTTTGAATAGGGATTAAATACTAGACTTCTTGCGAATGTTAGTTTCGACAAGATCTGAATCAATATTGAAGGTTTCCTCACCTTTCAGGATGAGAAACATTGTTTCGCAAGAGGGAGAGGTTTTCTATTTAAAAGCCCTCATCCTCTTCTCATCCTCTTGCGGAGTTAGCTCCTAAAGGGAGAATGAACTTCATTACTCATTATAGAACTATGATTGGCACACACCAACACCAATGCGATGTATTAAAAACACATCCATTTCCTCCCCTAGATAAAAGACCTTTTATCTAGGCTTTTTTGCGATTAAAACAATAATACATGATACACTTTTAAATATTAAAAATTATTTTTACATCATATTATTTTAAATAAACAACACTTTTCAATAAATTAAAAATAGTAAATTATTGATATATAATTTTTATTTAAATATAAAATCCAATAAAACAAAGTTCATAAATTTATTTAAAAGATACAATTTTAAATAAATATTATTTTAGGTGTATCTTTTTATAAATTATTAAGCATAATTAAATGAATTGATTCATGACGAATCATGGCGACAAGGATATGGTTCCAATCAAAAACTAAAAAATAGATTGAAGCCGCTCGCACAAGACAAAAAAGGAAATGCTATGGAAAATTCTCAAGTAGAACTGCACAGCCCGACGCTTGCATTACCCCATGCGTCACGTACCCGTAAAATCGCAATGGCAACCATCGTGGGCACTACCATCGAATGGTACGACTACTTTATCTATGCCGCAGTTGCAGGCTTAGTCTTCAATCAACTGTTCTTTAAACCCGCAGGACCTGTCTTTGCAACCCTATTGGTTTTTGCATCTGTGGGAATCAGTTTCATTTTCCGTCCTTTTGGTGCATTCATCGCAGGCTATTTCGGCGATAAATTTGGACGTAAAACCGTACTTGCCATCACCTTGATCATGATGGGCGGTACCACAACATTGATTGGTCTATTACCGACCTATGACAGCATCGGCATTGCTGCACCGATCATTTTGATTTTACTGCGAATCTTACAAGGCATCTCAGCAGGTGGTGAATGGGGCGGCGCTGTGTTGATGGCAGTTGAACATGCACCGACTGAAAAACGTGGTCTATTCAGCTCGTTCCCACAACTTGGCGTTCCACTTGGTTTATTGCTTGCATCTTTGGTCCTCGTGGTCATGACAGGCTATGTATCACCGGGTGAAGAATTTATGGCGTGGGGTTGGCGCATTCCATTCTTATTGAGTATTTTACTGTTCGCTTTGGGTTATTGGATTCGCCGTTCAGTTGAAGAAAGCCCGATTTTTGAAGAATTAAAGCAAAAAGGTACGACTCAAAAACCAATCCGAGAATTATTTGGTCAATACAAAAAAGTCATTTTCAGTTCAGCACTGTTGATCGCAGGAACAACTGCACTAGGCTACATGACTGCGGGTGGTTTCATCCAAAGCTTTACCACCAATCCAAAAGGTTTAAACCTAGATCGCCCGACCATTCTTGGTTTAGTCAGTATTTCAGCGGTAATTTGGACATTCTTCACGTGGTTATCTGCGGTACTGTCTGACAAATTTGGACGTAAACCGATTTATATCGTGGGTTCAATCATCCAAGTTATTACTGCGCTTGCACTATTTCCATTGATCAGCACAGGTAACTACGGCTTGATCATGTTGGGCTTGGCACTTTTATCTATGGGCATTGGTATCACCTACGGTGTACAAGCAGTTTTCTATTCTGAACTGTTCCCTGCTTCGATTCGTTTCTCAGGTATTTCAATTACCTATGCGATTGGCTCGATCATCGGTGGTGCATTTGCCCCGCTCATTGCAGCCGCACTCATTGGCAAAGTAAATGGAATTTATTTGGTCAGTGCTTATTTGACTGTAATGTCGGTGATTGCATTCCTTGCGATTTGTATTTTCAAAGATCGTACAGGCATCGCACTCGAACCTGATGCGGAAGACGTTCAAAAACAATCGCCTTTCATTTGGAAATAAACTTAAGTCAAGGATGCCTTATGTTAAAAAAACGCTCATTTTCAACACTTTTTTCCGCACTGATGCTGATCAATGGCTGTGCCATGATGCAACAACTCCATGCGGAAGATGAATGGAAATTCACCCTGAAAAATGCCTATATCGACCGTAATTTTGATCAGTCAAATGTCAAAGATACAGGCAGTTGGTCGCAAGGTGCGTCATTATTTTACACTTCAAAATTTTATGACACACCACTACAGATTTTAGATCAGCCGATCCAAATCGGCGTCGATGGTTCGGTGCAATATGCAGTCCGCCTCAGCAACGATAAGCATGTGGATGATACGGTGCTGCCTTTTGATCCGATCAAAAAAGAACAAGCCGATGATTATTTAAAATATGGTGGAACGCTGAAACTGAAATATGATCAGGCAGAACTGCGTGTTGGGGAATTGTGGCTGAATTTACCGATGACTACCGTCGACACAAGTCGTCAGCTACTCACCACTTATCAAGGGGTGAATTTAAAATTTCCTGTGATGGAAAAATTAAAAGTTGAACTTGGACATGTCACTCGTAATTCACCACGAAATAAGGAAGATTTTTATAAATTTTCTTATACGCAAAATGGAGTAAAACACTATTCAGATGGCTTGGACTACATCAACTTTGTCTATGATGTAAATAAAGATTTGAATGTGAATTACTACTATGGGCATTTGGATAATTTATATGACAAACATTATTTAGGTGTTGAACATAAATATCCGATTGCCGAAAATATCGCACTACATTCCAAGTTGCGCTATTTTAATTCACAGGACAATAGCAGTGCATTAAACATCGACAGTCAAAACATTGGCTTGTTGGAAACGGTGAAAGTAAAAAATCATAGTATTGGCGTGGGCTATCAGCAGATCGTGGGCGATGCCTACCCTCTACCCGATGGTTTTTTACCTGAATTATATTTTATTAATTGGAATGTCACTGGCTTTTTCAAGAAAAATGAGAAATCTTGGCACTTTATCTACGGTTATGATTTTAAAGACTATGTACCGGGTCTGACTAGTACTGCCAAATATGCCATGGGCGATGATATTAAAATGGCAAATGGACAGAAAAATAAAGAATCTGAGTTTAACTTATTTACAAGTTATACTTTTCAACAACCGATGCTCAAAGGTTTTTCGATACAACATTTATTTGCCAAATATGACCAAGATCATGGCAATGATTTTGTGGAAAATCGTTTCTTTATCAATTATCAACGTAAGTTTTAAGTCGATGTAAAATATGAGCAACTGCATCCATGATGTTGTAAATCAGTTGCTCATAAAAACTCAATTTTCATTAGTTATGAAAATTTTCACTTTAGAACATAAGTAATTCATTCATCAGCAAACGCATCATCAATCTCACTCTTTAGCCTTATGGCACTCATTTTGCTTAACAAATATTACGTTTTTAAAGATTCGTAATATTCAAGCGAAATAGGGGGCAAAAATGGGCAAAATCACAATGGATGTTAGAAAAAGGCACAAGCTTTTACTTAGCTTTTGTTCTTTTCTCATTCCGATTCTAATTTGGTGTGCTGTCAGTTATTTACCTTTTATTTGGCATCCTCAAGTACAAATCATCAACTCTGGCAGTGTCGCATATTTACAAGTTGGCAGTCGGGTTGATAAAAATGTGTACTACAGCGAAGCTCAAAATGCCGTAGATCAGCATGCAGCTCCACCTCAAGGTATCCTTGTCAATCCAATATATTTACCTGCGCCGCATGAGGTCGCAAAAGCTTTGGTGACGGCATTTATCACACCACCCGAACAACCTGACACGCCTTGGTTTCATCAAAGTCTATGGCATAGTATCAAAATTGTATTCCTGGCATTTTTTATTTCATCAATCATCGGCATTCCACTTGGTATCCTCTGCGGTTTTTCTCAAAAAATATCCCTACTCACCGAACCCTTTGTTGAGTTTTTCCGTTACTTACCTGCGCCTGCATTTGGTGCGCTTGCTGTGGCAATTTTAGGCATCAATGATGCACCGAAAATCTCCATCATTGTTATTGGGACTTTATTTCAACAAATTTTAATCATCGCCAACACCACCCGAATGGTTGATAAAAGTTTGATCGAAGCGGGTTATACCTTGGGAACCAATAAATTGAAGAGTTTATTTAATGTCGTTATTCCTGCTGCCCTGCCTGATATTTATCGTGATTTGCGTGTTCTACTTGGTTGGGCATGGACATATTTAATTGTCTCAGAATTGATTGGGACAACATCGGGGATTACATGGTTTATCACCCAACAAGCACGTTACCAAAACTTTGACAATGTCTATGCAGCCATCCTGATTATTGGTGTCATTGGTCTTGTGTGTGATTTGATTTTAATGAAATTCGGCGAGCGCATGTTCGCATGGAAAGCAGGAGTAAAATAATGAACCATTCAACATTTAATGCGCATGAATACTTCCAAAAAATCTATGCACGTCCTGTTCTTTTAGAAGCCAAAAAACTCAGCCAAGTGTTTAAACATGGCAAAACTGAACGCACTATTTTAAATCAGCTTGATTTGAAAATTCATAAACGTGAATTTATTTGTGTGATTGGTCCATCGGGCTGTGGAAAATCAACACTTAGTCGAATCGTTGCAGGATTAGATCCCTATAGTCATGGCGAACTGTTTGTGGATGGCGAGTTAATCAAAGGTCCCAGTCCTGAACGAGGTATGGTATTCCAAGGCTATACCCTTTTCCCGTGGAAAACGGTCAAAGAAAATGTCATGTTTGGCCCACTCATGAAAGGTGCGAGTAACCCTTCCGCAGAAGCAGCTGCACGGGAATGGATCAATATCATTGGTTTGGAAAAGTACGAAAATCAATATCCACATCAACTGTCAGGGGGAATGAAACAACGTGTCGCTATTGCACGGGCATTGGTCAATCAACCTAAAATATTATTGATGGATGAACCTTTTGGTGCGCTTGATCCACATACCCGTCAGAAAATGCAAAAGCATTTAATGGATCTTTGGCAAAATATTGATATTACAATTATTTTCGTTACTCACGATATGGATGAAGCCATTTTATTGGCAGATCGAATTGTTGCGTTAAAAGCCAATCCTGGTGAAATCAAAGAAATCATCGAAGTGCATTTACCTCGCCCTCGAACTCCTGAATTAATGCTGACCCCTGAGTTTAAAAAATTGCGTGAACATGTGGATGACTTAGTTCATGCACAAGATGATGAAGTTGATCCTGCATTGGAGGATTTACCGAAAATTCCGCTGATGACTTCAGTCAATGAAGATTAAGGTTTTATTCAAACCAATATAATTTTTAGATAAATCAATTTCCTACCAATTTTATAAAGGCTTATTCAATCATCCATGATGAATAAGCCCTATCTAAGCCCTAAAAACTCAATATTTAAATAAGAATAAGAACCACGAATATTGTTCGTTTTCGGTTGATCTATATTTTCAAATAAAATAGCATTTTAGCAATAGAACTCTTGCGTAAGTTAGTTTTGGTAAGACTTAAATCCATATTGAATGTTCCCTCTCCTTTCAGGATGAGAAACATTGTTTCGCAATAGGGAGAGGTTTTTCTTTAAAAGCCCTCATCCTCTTGCGGAGTTACCTCCTCATCCCAAAGGGAGAAGGAACTCCTAATTTTCTTTCGAATACATTTAGAATCAAAAATTTGAGTATTTTCTGACTTATGCAAGAAGTCTAATGAAAAGCTCCATTCAATTGAGTGATACATTTTCATCAATCAAGACTAAAATTTATCATCATTCATATTCTAAGCATTAGTTTCGCCACTAAACCTAAATGATTTGTTTTTTAAATTGCTTTAATTCTTTTTAGTTTTTATCGATTTCAATTCTTAATAGGCAAAAAGCCTGAATCTTGAAAGATTTCAGGCTTTTATATTAGACCTCTTTGCAAAAGTCAGAAAATATTCAAATTGCTGAGGAGATAACTTCTCAAGAGGATGAGGTTTTTTAAATAGAAAACCTCTCCCTAACCCTCTCCTAAAAGGAGAGGGAACATTCAACATTGATTCAGATCGTGCTGAAACTAACTTTCGCAAGAAGTCTATTATGTCATCAAGGCGATTTTATGGAGATCATTTTAACGCTTGAATCAATGTTGGATAAATCAAGCCATCTACGTTCTGTTCCGCTTTATAGATACCATTTTCAACATTGAATTTATTGACATGGTAGGACGAACCGTAGATTGAATCAAAACCTGTACCTTTGGTAAAGACTTTTTGGTTGGCTTCAATATCCAGCAAATGTGTACCATCCACCATAGACTCATACTGTTTTGGATCAACCCCAGAACGTGCAGCCATAATTTTTATAGCATCACCACGAGTTGCAGGGTCATTGATGTATTTAACAGTTTTATCCCAAACTTGAAGTAACTTTTTCCATTCCTCTTGATGTGCGGTTAAATGACTCATATTCACAGTTAAAGTGTCATAAATTAACCCAGGTTTATCTTTTGAGGAGTAAATAATTTTAGCTCCTGAAACTGCCTTCAGTGCCTGACTTGCCACAGGTTGCCAAACTGCAATCGCAGAGACATCAGGGCTTGAAAATACTTGGGGTAATTGATTGGTTGTAGAGTTGACCAGTTTAACATCCGTTGCGGCAATTTTTTGATCTGACAATGCGGTTGCCAATAACAAATGATCGACCAAACCTTTTTCAACCCCGACTGATTTCCCTTTTAAGTCTTGGATTGAATTAATCCCTGCTTTGGCAATAATCACATCATTGCCTGCGGAATAGTCCGTTGCCAAAATCATCATGCCTTGTGTACCACCAGAAGCGGTCACAAGGTTATCGCCGTTGGTCACAAATACAGCATCTAATTGGTTCGCTGAGAAAGCGGAGAGTGAAGCTGAATAATCAAACCATTTAAAATCGACATTTAGTCCTGCTTCTTTTAACCAACCTTTCTCGATTGCGACCTGCCAAGCCACCCATCCTGGCCAGTCACTATATCCAATCGTGATCGGTTTGCTCTCTACTGATGCTTTGCTGCCATCCTTCGCTTCAGGAATTTTTGCCGTGTTATCACAACCACTGAACAGGATTGTAGAAACAATCGATGCAGATAAAAGTGCCTTTTTAATCATGATATTACTTCCCCACTTTTTGTTGAATTTGATGTTGCATTATTTTGTTTTAACGACTGAATATAACTGCGCCAACCACCGAAATGACTGATGTCGATTGCTTCATTGATGGCATAACTCTCACAAATAAAGCCTTTTACCCATGAGCCATCTTCGAGCTGTACATTGCCGATCCCAAGCGGTGCAGGGACTTCAGCGACAATTGCACCAAAATTGGCAAGTGGAACATCCCATATTTCAAGTTCGATACTCTGACCCTGTGCATCACATTGCAATCCAGGTTTTGGTGGTGTGGTATTTTTCAGCGCATAAAGTTTATAGTTTGCCGCACTCTTGATTTTCTTTAGCAATGTCGCTAAACGTGTGGTCAATTGAAAATTTAAAGGCATACCCGTTAAATGAGCACCAACAACTGCCAATTTCACTGAGTTATTGGATTGAATTTCGCGTGTTTTTTGATAATTTTGCTCTGATGTTCCAAGTGTTAATGCTGTTTCTGCTTGCCATTTTTGCGCAAAATTTGCCAAAGCTTGATCGTGCCAAGCAGGTGCAATAAAGGTTACGCCACTTGGTAAACCATCTGTTCGCATCACATTGGGCAAGGCGACTGCCGATAAATCGGCAAAATTGACGAAATTGGTATATGCCCCCATGTGTGAATTTTTCACAATAGGATCAACTTCAACATCCACAATTTTATAAATCGTTGGTGCAGTTGGTACCATCAATGCATCATACGGCGTTAGGGCTAAATTGATTTTTCGAGCCAATTCCGCACGATTATATTCCGCTTGTAGCGCATCGGTTGCTTTAAATTTATCTGCTTGTGCAATGATCTGTGCAATCACAGGATGTGTTTGATCACGTGTAATTAATTTCTCTACAGCAACTGTCCGTTCAGCAACCCATGCATCATTGTAGAGTGCCTGAGCAAGTTGATTAAAATCTGTAAAATCAATTTCTTCAACCTGATAACCCAGTGTTTTTACACGCTCAATCGCAATTGAAAATGCTTTTTCAGTTTCTATATCCCCATAAAACTCAAGTTGTTTCGGGACGGCTATTTTGCCTTTGGAAAATTGTGTCGGTACATTGGCAGGATGTATTCGTGAATATGCATCTACGTCATCATAGCCTTGCATGATATTTGCCACTGTCCACGCATCGTCTATGGTCAGTGCAAATATAGAAATTACGTCTATGGTTCGGCATGCAGGAATTAATCCTGTTGTTGAAAACCAGCCCTTGGTGGGTTTTAATCCCACAATATTGTTGTGTCCTGCGGGTACACGCCCTGAACCTGCGGTGTCCGTACCTAAACTGAATGGCACAACACCTTTGGCAACCGTAACCGATGAACCTGAACTTGATCCGCCACTGATATATTCAGGATTGAAACTATTTTTCACTGCGCCATAAGGTGAGCGCACACCAACCAATCCTGTCGCAAATTGGTCAAGGTTGGTTTTACCGATGACAATCGCCCCTGCTTTTTTGAGTTTGGCGACAACTGTTGCATCCGTAGTTGCTAAATATTCTGCCTCTTTACATGCAGCGGTGGTATGAAATCCTGCAACATCTATATTGTCTTTGACCGCAAATGGCACACCGTAGAGTGGTAAATCTGTACTATCTTGATTTTTTAATTGATCTATTTGCGTTTGAAGCTGTGCTGTAGATGCAATCTCAATCCAGGCATGATCCTCATTGCTAATAGATTTTACGTAATCAAATAAATCCTCCAGTTTGATCTGCTTATTTTCATAAGCATTTTTCCAATCTTGGATCGTCCATAGCTGTTTCACACGCTTACTCCTGTTTCAATCATTTTGTGGAATGGGCGGCATCACGGCATCCATCAGTTCAAGATGCCCTTTGATCACGCCTTTTAATGCGATAAATTGTTGGCTGATATGCCGAAGTTCAGAACTTGCCCCTTGCATCAGCATGACTTGTAATATTTTCTGTTGATCGAGTTGAATATGTAGTGAGCTAATCACTTGTGCTAAAAACTGCTGTTGTAAATCAATCAGTTGATTACGAAGTTGTATGTGTTCAACCTCATAAAGCAGTGTCAATGTTCCGACCATCACTGCATTTGTGTGTTCTTGCGCTGCAATCAAATGCCGATTGATCATATCCACGATTGCTTGTGATCGGCTTTCGTAGTGTTGATCGACAATTTTTTGGTCGAGTGCATTGAGTGTGGTTTCAGGCACAGTGACGCTGATCCGTGCCAATTTTGTTTTAGGCACTGTTTATCCTTTTTTAGTGATCACTGAGCTGTGTTGTTTGATATGAACACCTGCACGTGCAGTAAAAAGCTCAATAATAAATACTTTGAGCGGGTGTACTTTTTTGGCTTGAGGATAGGGATTGTTCATATCGCAACTCCTTTAAGTATTACCAAATTAATTTTTAGTATTACTTGTCAGGAAATGCAGAAAGCGTGCCAATTTAGAAGCTATATTTTGAGATGTTTAAGGATAAATCACGCTTACTTTTTGGGCATAAAAAAGCCCCATGCACGGGGATGGGGCTAGATGAATAATTATTTTTAGGACGTACCCATTTTAACAAATGACAACACTGAATAGAGTATTTGGGAAATAAAATGAACTGTTAGTGTAAATGAATCGTTGCCTTTGCTACATCATAGTGGGATTTATCCAACTTATTTTGCTGAAATAACCAAGTTGCTACTTCTGGCCAAAAATACATTGCAGATTTTGAAGCCAAGCCGTACATAGGACGAGGAAAATTACCATTTCCACGTTTATTTTGCGCATAAAGTGATAATGCCTGACGACTCATTCCCGCCCTTTCTGCCATTTCAGACAAGGTAGAATAACCTTGTTCTTCTACAACTAAATCACTAAATCCAAGTGAACTGATATTATCAATAGCAGACTGAATGGCTTGTTCAGCATTCTCTGCTTCACGATCAAATTCTAAATAGACCGTGCCGTTATAACTACAAAGTAAGGCATCATCACAGCCTGCTTCAAAGAATTGATCTTCCAATGTTGCCAGATCAGAATCTGCATCACGTACAACGATCGTAAAGTGATAAGTATTCATTCTTCCTCTCCATTACATTGCTTTACTTTCTGCATAATTTGCTTTGCGTGAGTTTCAGGGTTTTTAGGTGTACTCCAAATACTCATTTGATGCTCAGAATGCCCAAGGATACATTTAAGTCGACAAAAGGCATGAGCTGATTTACCTGTTTCAATAACATCCCAACCATTTTGGATTGCATATTCAATCGCTTCTCGAATATGTTTATTAGGATGCTTTTTCATAATTATTCTCTTTATTTATGTTTCAAGATTAGCAATAACGTTGTCATACATCAACAATTTTTTAAATATCGGTTCTAAAGTATTTTTATAAAAACATTGTCATGTGCTTTTGCCTGTATAGCACTAATACCAAAATAATTTGCTAAATTATCTAAAAAATTGATACATCATCTAAGTCTGAGTCAATAAACTGCTCACTTTAAATATTCATATATGAATTGCTCAAAATTTTTACTTACTCTTAACTGAGCTGAAAAAGACATTCATTCATCCTTTTTATTCAATGTTCTCGTTTATTTTAAACAAAAAACCGCCCTTACGGACGGTTCTCTACCTACTATTTTCTCAAGCCACAGGTGCCAAAGTAAACAACACTTGCCCCGTTTTCACCGTTTGCCCCTTTTCAATCGTAATCGCTTCAACTTTCATCCGTTCAGGTGCAATGATGGGAATCTCAATCTTCATCGCTTCAATCACAGCAAGCGTTGCACCTTCTTCCACAATATCACCCGAAGCACATTCAATTTTCCAAATCGACCCAGGCATGTGCGATTCAACCGCACAACCACCCTCAGGAATCAAAACAGCTTCACCATCATCCACAGCATCCAAACTTTCAGAAACATATTCCTGCAAGCCCGCTTCATGCCAACGACGACGTTCAGCCTCAAAATTGGCTTGTTGCAAAGCTTTAAATGCATGAATACTGTCTTGGTTGGCTTCTAAAAACTCATTGTATTCTTTCAGGTTTAACACACCCTCTTCAATACGAAGTTTTAAACGCCCTGCCTTAAAATCCTCACGCATTTGCAAAAGTTCAGCTTCAGAAACTTCATAAAACCTCACTTGGTCAAAGAAACGCAATAACCACGGCATACCTTGTTCAAAGTCAGGATTTTTACGATAACGACTCCACATTTGTGTAGTACGCCCAACAAACTGATACCCGCCAGGCCCTTCCATGCCATAAACACACATATACGCTCCACCAATACCGACAGCATTTTCAGGCGTCCAAGTCCGTGCAGGATTATATTTGGTAGTCACTAAACGCTGACGTGGGTCAAGCGGTGTGGCAACGGGCGCACCGAGGTATACATCACCTAAGCCCATAACCAAATAGTTGGCACTATACACCACATCTTTAACCGCTTGTTTGGATGCCAATCCATTGATACGGCGGATAAATTCTACATTATCAGGACACCACGGCGCATCTGGACGCACAATTTGGGTATAACGCTCAGTTGCCAATTGCGTTTGTGAATCTTCCCAAGCCAAAGGCAAATAAACTGTTCTCGAAGGAACTTGCATATTGTCAATATTTGGCAATTCAGCTTCAGCTTTTTGAAGCTGTGCCAATAATTCAAGTTGATCAATTTTGATTGAGTCAAAATGAATCTGTAATGATCGAATCCCAGGTGTGAGGTCAATAATACCTTGAATATTCTGTTCTTTTACCCATTGCATCAAGGCATGAACACGGAAACGAAGATTTAAATCAAGGACTAATTCACCATATTCAACAAGTAAATAACTATTTCCTGCGGGACGATAGGTCACACTTGGTAAATCATCTTGTCCATCCAATGTTGCCAAAACAGCATTATTTAATGTTTCCATTTCAGCATGTAAAGATGGATTAAAATCAATCAATACTGTGTCAGATGCACGAATACTTTGATGATATTTTTGATCTAGAGCTTTGGCTTGCGCATAACTCACAGGAATAAATTTCACTTTATCTCCTGCTTTCAGTTGACCTATTTTCCAAAGTTCAGAATGAATCACCACCGCAGGGCATACAAAACCACCTAAACTGGGACCATCCGGCCCAAGAATAATTGGCATATCCCCTGTAAAATCAATTGCGCCAATCGCATAAGCATTGTCATGAATATTGGAAGGATGTAAGCCTGCTTCGCCACCATCCTCACGTGCCCATTCAGGTTTTGGACCCACCAAACGAATCCCTGTACGGCTGGAGTTATAGTGAATTTCAAATTCATTGGCAAAAAAAGTATCTATATCTTTTTTGGTAAAGAAATCTGGTGCGCCATGTGGACCATACATCACCGCGATTTCCCAAGTATGAGTAAAACTTGGGATATTTTGAGCGTCTAACTGCGTTGACTCTGCTGAGGAATATGCTGTGATCGGCAACATATCTCCGATCAATAAATTACGTCCTGCATGACCGCCAAATTGCCCCAATGTAAATGTCGCTTGTGAACCTAAATATTCAGGTACATCAAAACCGCCTTTAATCCCGATATAACTTCGACAGCCTGTCATGATCGTACCGCATTTTAAGACCTGACCTTTTTTGACATTGATAGTCTGCCACATCGGCACATTGACGCCATCAAGTTTTGATGGCATTTCACCACCTGTAATTACAATTTGGCTATCACAATGGAACTTTAAACTTGGCCCCTGCAAGGTACATTCAAGTCCTGCGGTATTTTTTGCATTGCCTAATAACTGATTGGCAACACTTAAACTCAATGGATCAATTGCACCTGATGGTGGTACACCGACATCCCAATAGCCCAAACGTCCATCGACATCTTGGATTGAAGTTTGAATGCCTGATTGTAATACTTCGACTTTTTGGGTTTTCCATTCAAAACTATTTAAAAAACGTGTAGTTTGTGTCCCCGCTTTAAACACGTCACCATCAACAATGTTTTGTAAATATTCAAGATTGGTTTCAATGCCTGCGACTTTCGTTTTTGCCAAAGTGTCAGTCATGGCTTGAATTGCAGATTCACGACTGTCACTTGTCACAATAATTTTAGCAATCATCGGATCATAAAAAGACGAGACATTTGAACCTGTTTCAACCCATGTTTCATTACGTGCATGGTCATCAAATTGCACATGCGTCAATAAACCTGCACTCGGTTGGAAATTTTTGATCGGGTCTTCAGCATATAAACGTACTTGGATTGAATGACCTTTTGAACTTAATTTGTCAATCGGTGCAACCCAATCGCCACTGCCTAAAGTAATCATCCATTCAACTAAATCTACGCCAAAAACTTGCTCCGTCACACCGTGTTCAACTTGTAAGCGAGTATTTACTTCTAAAAAATAGAATTCTTGCGTGTCCGTATCCATGACAAATTCAACCGTACCCGCTGAACGGTAATTCACGGATTGCATGAGTTGAATCGCAACATCTTGGATATAGGCACGTTGTTGATCATTCAAATGCGGTGCAGGGGTTTCCTCTATTACTTTTTGGTTACGTCGTTGTACCGAACAATCACGTTCCCCCAAAGCCAGGATTTTCCCCTCACCATCACCAAAAATTTGCACTTCGATGTGTCGTGCATTTTGCACAAATTTTTCTAAATATAATCCTGCATCTTTAAAATTGGCTTGGGCTAGGTATGAAACAGTTGCGTATGCTTCTTTAAGTTCTTCGGCATTCCACACCAAACGCATACCAATCCCACCGCCACCTGCGGTACTTTTGAGCATAACGGGATAGCCAATACGTTCTGCTTCAAGCAGTGCTTCTGCTTCATCTGCGAGTAATTGACTACCAGGCAATAAGGGTACATTGGCTTGAATCGCCAATTCACGCGCCGTATGTTTTAAACCAAATGACTTCATTTGTGCTGAGTTTGGCCCTAAAAATACAATGCCTTGCGCTTCACACAAATCACAAAACTCTGCATTTTCAGAAAGAAAGCCATAACCAGGATGAATCGCTTCTGCACCTGTTTGCTTTGCAACATCTAAAATCTTATCGACATTTAAATAACTTTGACTTGCAGGAGAATCACCAATAAATACAGCTTCATCCGCTAAAGTGACATGTAAGGAATCACGATCAGCTTCTGAATAGACCACTACAGACTGGATACCCAACTTTTTAAGTGTACGAATCACTCGGCATGCAATTGCACCACGATTGGCGATCAGGACTTTATTAAACATTTTATGCTCCTTCTGCTTCACGGATAATCAATTGAATTTGAGTTGGGTTATAGGCATTACATGGATTATTCAGCTGAGGACAATTTGAAATCAGTACGATTAAATCCATTTCAGCCTGAATTTCAACGTATTTTCCTGGTGCAGAAATTCCATCATCAAACTTCAATGCACCATCTTCAGTCACAGGAACATTCATAAAAAAGTTAATGTTTGGTCCGATATGTCTCACATTTAATTCATGTTTTAGTGCAATTGGATGCTTTGCCAAAGCGTACATGAAGTTATTTCGGCAACTGTGCATCGGATACTTATCATGTGAATAACGCACTGTATTACTTTCGCATGAACATGCACCACCCAATGTGTCATGGCGACCACAATTATCATCATGAATCACAGCAATCGGACGACCGAAATTACTATATAAAGTTGTGCCTTTTTCCAAATAAATTTGTTGATTCATCGCCAATGTATCTGTTGCGCTATAACGTTCATCTGGATTTTCAGCACTGATAAAGAGCGTATCTACAGCCTGATTTCCCTCAAGATCAACAATACGGAAAAATTGCCCTTTTTTAACTTCACACATCCATGCTTCACCGGCTGGACACACTTCACTAAGCGCTGTTTTTTCAAAAGATTGTAAAATTGTCATGGTTATTCTCCTGCTGGCTTAAACATTACTTTCAAGTGCGTAATAACGTGCGTTATTTGCATAGGCACGTTGATTTTGCGGACATGAATCACGACAAATATCATGCTCACCCAAAGGCAAAGCTTTAAATAATTGCATATTCACATCGGCAGGTTGATAACGATCACTATTGTCTAAGGCATGCGGTGCAGCGGACAGAAATACCAAACAATCCATCTCAAAACGCAGTTCAATCACGTGATTGGTACGATCAGCATGGATATATGACAACTCACCACAATCATTGGGAGTAACTTTTGAAAATAAATTAACAGTGGCACTCAAATCTTTTTGAGTGAGTGAGAATTTCGCCATTTCGACCAATAAGCCATCCAAGCCACTTTGGTACATCTCATTTCGAGCATCTTGAAAGGTACAACTTCCGAACTGCTTTTTAATATATTCAGGACGACTCGCACCACAAAAAGCATCATTCCAACCTTGATCATCATGAATGATGGATGCCATCACACGCCCTAAATCTGAATACAGTGCATGACCTGTCGATAAAAAAGCCGTATGTTGTCCTTTGAGGCTATCGGGCATGTTGTATCGTTCTAATTGATCTGCTGCATTCACACAGAAGAATGATACGTTGGCATTTGCGCCTAATGATTTAAATTGGAGTACTGTCCCTTTTTGAATTCGTCCCGACCAATGATGCCCCCCGGGTAAAACTTCACTCCACAAGATTTTGTTATCGCGATATTGATTTGCATGTTCGCCCATTTGCTCTACCTCATTTAAGGTTAATCCAACCTCCCGGGCTTTTATCCCTCCGTGTAGCTCAATTGAGCCGTAAACTCTCGGTCACAGCACAGCCAATCTTCATTGCGCTGCCGGAACCCTAGTTCACTTTATGATGATGAGTAATTAGCAAATAGCGTGCCATTTCAGTATTACGTTTTTTTGTTTTAGTCGTATTTTTTGAGCTATTCAGGTGCAGGATTTAAGTTTTAATAAAGTTAATATGCCAACTTTTGGGTCATTTAAATTGAGTTAAATTGTTCAAAATGATGTGCCTTGTCATTTCAGCACACCATTTTGAAATTTACACACTAGTTATTTTCAAAATGAAATAATTTCAAAAATCAAACATCAGAATTGTGACGTGACTCAAGGATGAACAATAATTTTAACTGCTGACTCGTTATTGTGAATCAAAGTTTCAAAGCCTTTTGCAACCAAATCATCCAAAGCAATCCGCTGAGTAATAAACGGTTCTAAATTAATTTTACCCTGCTCTACTAAGCGAATGGTTTCCTGATGGTCATTCACATAAGCAATAGTGCCTCGAATATCCAGTTCTTTCATCACCACGCTATGCACATTGATGGTTGCGGGATGACTCCAGATTGACACGATCACCACAACGCCTGTCGGTTTTATGGCAGCAACCAGGGTATCCATCACTTTATTGACACTGCTGCATTCAAAAGCAACATCCACGCCACGATCCTGCGTGATTTTCATCACTTCAGCCACGACATCGACTTGCGAGGGATCTAATACATAATCCACAACGCCTGCTTCCAATGCTTTTTCTTTCCGTTTAGCACTGAGTTCAGTGATAATAACCGTTAAACCTTTGGCTTTTAAAATGGCGGATAATAACAATCCGATTGGACCCGCCCCACCAACCAGTGCAATATCTCCCGCCTTTGCACCACTTCTCACATAGGCGTGATGACCAACAGATAAAGGCTCAATCAACGCTGCTTGATCTAAGGGAATATCATTGGAAATCGGATGTACCCAACGGCGTTGCACCGCAATCTTTTCAGACAATCCGCCACCACGCCCACCTAAACCAATAAAATTCATATCTTTGGATAAATGATAATTGTCATTGGGTCCTGTCGCTACATCATCAGCGATGATATAGGGTTCAACGACCACATGTTGACCAATTTCTATATCCGTCACACCTTCACCAACAGCATAAACCACACCGGAAAATTCATGTCCCATGGTCACAGGTGCTGACTCTCCTGAAATAGGATGTGGATGTCCACATGGTGGTATGAAAATAGGTCCTTCCATAAACTCATGCAAGTCTGTCCCGCAAATCCCACACCAAGCGACTTGTATCCCAACTGTTCCTGCTAAAACTTGTGGTTCAGGAATATCTTCTATACGAATGTCACCCTTGTCATAAAAACGTGCTGCTTTCATATTGGTTCCTTCAACATCTTTTTATTGATAAAAATCTGATGGCTTGCTCTCTCAATATTCAGCAATTGAAAATGACGGAACAAGCCTATGATTTAAATGTAAATTGCTCTTTTAAATATGAATCGCACGTTGCATCGCTGCCAATACTGACTCATGCATCGCTTCAGACAACGTTGGATGAGGGAAAATCACCTGTGCCAAACTTTCATCCGTTGCTTCCAAATATTTCGCTATCGCAAAGCCTTGGATATGTTCAGTCACTTCATGACCGACCATGTGTGCACCCAACAACTCACCAGTTTCCTGATTGAAAATAGTCTTAACAAAGCCTGCTGAATCGCCCAGAGCCAAAGCCTTACCATTGGCCTGTAAAGGGAACTTCCCTACATTGATACTGTAACCTGCTGCTTTGGCTTTCTGCTCAGTCAAACCAATGCTTGCCACTTGCGGGTGAGTAAAAATACAGCCTGGAATTTGCGTACGATCCAAAGCATGAACATTGGCAACACCTGCAATTTTTTCTACACATAAAATTGCTTCATGACTCGCCTTATGTGCCAAACACGGTGCGCCTGCCACATCGCCGATCGCATAGACACCAACCACATTGGTTTTGCACCATTGATCTACTTTGATAAAGCCATTTTCAAATTCAATGCCTAAAGATTCCAAGCTAAGATTTTGAGAATTTGGATGTACACCAATCGCAGAAAGTACTTTATCTACAGTGATAACATTAATTTCTGATGAGGTTTCGACATGACATTGAACTTGACCATTGGTAATTTCAATTTTCTGTACTGCTGATTCTGTCAGAACCTGCATACCCTGCTGTTCAAACTGTTTTTGTACGTACTTGGCGACTTCCGCATCTTCACTGGGTAAGATTTGCTTGGCAATATCGACCAAGGTCACTTGGCAACCTAAATCTTGATACAAACTGGCAAATTCACTGCCAATCGCACCTGAGCCGATCACCAAAAGTGACTTAGGCAATTCTTCAGGGATTAAAGCTTCTTTATAGCTCCAAACATACTGACCATCGACAGGGACTTGCGGTAAATTGGCAGCTTTAGCCCCTGTCGCCACAATAATATGCGGTGCAGAAATCTGCTGTTTTTGACCTTCAGCATCGGTTAATTCAAGTTGTTCTTTGGCAATAAATTGCGCCCTTGCGGTAAAAACAGTGACCTGATTTTTTTTCAGCAATTGTCCAATGCCTTGTACCAACTGACTCGATACTTGTCGGCTATGTTGAACCAATTGTTGAATATCAAAATCAACCGCACCAACCGTAAAACCAAACTGACCTGCATGTTTAAGTTGTTGGGCAACTGCCGCGCCACTCAACAAGGCTTTGGTTGGAATACAGCCCCAATTCAGGCAAATTCCACCCAAATGTTTCTCTTCAACAATGGCTGTTTTCAAGCCCAGCTGGGCTGCGCGAATCGCAGCCACATATCCACCTGGGCCAGCACCAATGATGATGACATCAAATTGTGTGTCTGACATTTCTGTTCTCCTACACCAAGATCAATGCAGGATTTTCAACAAACTGCTTAAATGCTGCCAAGAATTTTGCACCCAATGCACCATCGATCACACGATGATCACAGGACAAGGTCGCAGTCACCATTTGACGAACCACAACAGCATCGCCCTCCACAATCGCGCGTTTTTCAGCCGCTCCCAAAGCGAGAATTGCACCTTGTGGTGGATTGATAATCGCATCAAAGGCTTTGATGCCTAACATTCCCAAATTGGAAATACTGAAACTACCACCCTGGAATTCATCAGGCGCAAGTTTTCCTGTTTTGGCACGTGTTGCCAAATCACGCATATCATTGGAAATCTGTGCCAAAGACTTGCTGTTGGCAGATTTAATGATCGGTGTAATCAGACCATTTTCAATCGCTACAGCAACTGAAATATCCGCTTGATCAAACTGTAAAATTTGCTGATTTTCTTCATCAAACTGTACATTGACCTGAGGAACTTTGATCAATGCTGCCGCAGCGGCTTTGATCAGCATATCGTTAATCGACAATTTAACCTGTGGCACAGTGGCATTAATTTGCTGTCGTAAGCCCTGAATTGCATCGACATTTAAATCAACCGTTAAACGGAAATGTGGTGCATTACGTTTTGCAGCTTGTAAGCGTGATGCAATGGCTTTACGCATCCCATTCATTGGAATCGCTGTAACTTGAGCGGTTTCTGATGAAGTACTCCCTACAGTTTCAACAATGGTTGGATTTTCACGTTGATAAACAGCTTCAACATCTTCTTTCGATACTCGACCACGTGAACCCGAAGCACGGCAATCATGTAGGTTAATCCCCCACTGCTTTGCCAAACGACGTGCAACTGGGGTTGCTAAAACTTGACTATCATCCGCTGTAGATTTGGCAACTTTTCCACTCGATTGGTGACGCACATCTGGCCATGATCCACCTGCTGCCTGTACTGCAAGTTGAATATCTTTGACACTGATACGACCTTCACGTCCTGAACCTGTGATCTGTGCTAAATTGACATTGTGTTTTTCAGCCAATTTCAAAGCATGCGGTGTAGTAAATATTTCATCGACCTGCTGATAACCTTGTAAAGTTGCAGGCACTGAATAACCACCTTGCGCAACGGGTTTGGTTGCTTTTGGCGTACTATTTTGTACAGGTGCAGTCTGAACTTTTGTTTCTACGGTCGCAGTTGTTGTAGTTGCTACTTTTTCAGCGACCACTTCGGCAGATTTGGTTTCAGTTGCTGCTGCGCTTGATCCACCCAAAGATTGAGCAAATGCTTCAATTTCTGCATCGGACACTTGGCTGTCTGCACAAATGGCAATGATTCCACCGACAATTAATGTATCACCTGCTTTGGCAATAATTTTGCGTAAAGTGCTGTCAAAAGGTGCTTCTAATACATTGACGATTTTTGTGGTTTCAATTTCACAAATTTCATCTCCTTTATTAAAAGTCGTACCTTCCTGAATCAGCCATTGGGCAATCGTACCCTCTTCCATCGATAAACCCCATTTTGGGATTTCCAAGGTTTTAATTTCGCTCATCCTAAGCCTCCAAAGTTTTACGTACAGCCTGTTCGATACGTTCTACACTTGGTAACCACTCTTTTTCCAATACAGGTGAAAATGGTACTGGCGAGTGTGGTGGCGTAACCAATTCGATTGGCGCTTTGAGATAATAAAAACCTTTTTGTGCAATCAATGCCGCGACATCATGCCCAAAACCACAACGTGCTGCAGACTCATCCACAATCACCACACGACCTGTTGAAGCGACAGATTCCAAAATCCCTTCTTCATCAAGTGGGGAAATGGTACGGGGATCAACCACTTCAACCGAAATGCCTTCTTTGGCCAATTTGTCCGCAACTTCATTGGCACGATGCACCATTAAACTCAGCGCAATAATGGTTACATCAGTGCCTTGACGTGTGTAATTTGCCACACCGAATGGAATGGTATATGCACCATCTGGCACTTCGCCTTTGATGTCATATAACAACTTATGTTCACAGAACACAACAGGATCGTCATCACGAATAGCTTGAATCAATAAGCCTTTCACATCGTAAGCACTCGATGGCACCACGACTTTTAAGCCAGGTACAGCAGCAAAAACGTTATAAGGTGACTGTGAATGCTGTGCCGCTGCTGAAAAGCCTGCACCGATCATGCCGCGTACCACCATTGGTGCTTTGGCTTTCCCCCCAAACATATAGCGGAATTTTGCGGCTTGGTTATACAACATGTCATGACACACGCCGTAGAAATCCATAAACATCAAGTCTGCAACTGGACGTAAACCTGTTGCAGCAGCACCTGCTGCCATCCCGATAATTGCCGACTCGGTAATCGGGGTATCAATCACACGCTCAGAACCGAACTCAGTCCACAAGCCTTTGGTCACACCGAGTACGCCACCAAAACCTTCCAATTTATTGTCATCGGTATTTTTACCGCCATGACCACCACGAACATCTTCACCCACCACGATCACACTTGGATCACGGCGCATTTCTAATTCAATTGCTTCTTTAATCGCATTTCGATAACTTTTATTTGGCATTGCTTTACTATTCCTTTAGTAAGAGACATAAACATCGGTTAGAAGTTGAGAGACTTCTGGATAATTGGCAGCACGGGCTTTTGCAACCGCAGCATCTACATTGGCTTTTGACTCTGCATCAATGGCATCCAGTTTGGCTTCATCAATTTTTCCTTTGACTTTTTCACGGAAGATTTTCAAAGGATCTTTATGCTCTTTGACATAATCAAGTTCTTCTTTAGAGCGGATCAAACCTGGATCACCTTCGAAATGTCCATAAAAACGGTTGGTTACGCTTTCAATCACACTTGGACCTTCGCCACGGCGTGCACGCTCAATCGCTCTTTGTGCAACCTCATACATCGCAAAGAAATCAGTACCATCTACTTTTTCCGCAGGCATACCAAAGGCTGCTGCACGTCCTGCAATGTCTTTACTTCCGACAGCATAATCATGTGCTGTACCTTCACCAAAACCATTATTTTCAAAGACAAAAATGACAGGCAATTTTAAAACCACAGCCATGTTCATCGCTTCAAACGTCAAGCCCTGATTCGAGCCACCATCACCTGTAAATGACAAACCAATTCCGCCTGTTTTCAGGGTTTTGGCTGTCAACGCAGCTCCAATCGCCAATGGTGGACCACCACCGACAATGCCGTTTGCACCGAGCATGCCTTTGTCCAAATCGGCAATATGCATTGATCCGCCCTTGCCTCGGCAAAGTCCGTCATCTTTACCAAAAATTTCCAACATCATGCCGTGGATATCACAACCTTTGGCAATACAGTGTCCATGACCACGATGGGTAGAGGTGATAAAATCTTTATCCGTTAAATTTTCACAAATCCCTACGGCAACGGCTTCTTCACCGCTATAAAGATGAATAAAGCCAGGAATATCGCCTGTATTATTTTCATCATGAAGACGATCTTCAAACTCACGAATATCTCTCATCCGTCGATATGCTGCTAGCAATTGCTCTTCCGTTAATTGCATATATTTTGTCCTTTATCATTTAATCAAAAAGTAAATCCATATTATAAATTTAAAATATGGATGTTTAACTCCTGTTTATTTATATAAAATTATTTTCAAATAAATTAATATTAGACTAAAAAAATATTATTTAAAAAATTCAAATAAAAACATTAAAAACAAGAGTTTAAAAC